>CAZRBQ010000017.1:0-4233 GCA_964598385.1 uncultured Candidatus Saccharibacteria bacterium | reverse complement strand
AGAATTTAAAATCTATCATTAGACAAATATAAGTTATTTTATCAATAAAATAAAGGCGTTTATAGTAATTTCTCCATTCTACAAGTATTTCATTTTCCCACATTTTTTGTGTGGTACGAAATAACACAATTTCATCTTCACTTAATGGTTGATTTTCAGAAATTTTATTTATCAAACGAAGAACTTCTTTCCCTCGTAATGAAAAACGCTTTAAGTAGAAAGAAAAAGGTGTGTCTGTATACATACGATATCGTAACACACCAGGACCAAGAGAGTATATTTCTTGTAATTCTTTAACTAAACTATCGATAGGTATGCTGTTTTTCATCTATTTTTTAAGGCATTGTATCATACAATAACAAAAAACCGCCTGGGGCGGTTTTTTGTTATCCTTCTTTTCGCTTTTTTCCTGTTTTTCGTCGCGAGACAATAAATGGATTTGAGTACTTCTTTGGAGTACGGGTCTTGCGACCACCTGTTACTTTACCCCAGAGAGTTTTTGGTCGCTTTGTACCACGACCCTGTCGTCCTTCACCACCACCATATGGGTGATCAACTGGGTTCATAACTGAACCACGGACTGTTGGACGAATTCCTCGCCATCGAGAACGACCTGCTTTTCCATAATTTACAAGATGGTGTTCATCGTTTGAAACTTCACCAATTGTTGCCCAGCACCCTTCAGGAACTTTACGAACTTCAGATGAAGGCATTTTCAAGTTTGTATAACCATCAGCGTTTGCAACTACTTGTGCAAAATTTCCTGCTGATCGACTAATCTTCCCGCCACCATTCGGCTTAATTTCAATATTGTACACAAACGTACCTACTGGAATTGCTCGTAATGGAAGTCTATTGCCTGCAGTTAGTGGAGCTTTTTCGGAAACAATAAAAGTATCTCCAACTTTTGTTCCTTTCCCTGCGAGCACATAGCGCTTTTCACCGTCACGATAATGTGCAAGCGCAATGAATGCAGAACGATTTGGATCATATTCAACTGATGCAATTTTTGCTGGGATTTCTTTTTTATCAAATAGAAAATCTATTTCTCGATAGAGACGCTTATTACCTCCCCCCTTATGACGAGTCGTGATACGACCCTGGCTATTACGTCCAACAGCACGCTTTCGTCCTCGAGTTAATGATTTATGTGGTGTACCCGTGGTCAAATAATCACGATATGCAATCGTTGACATTTGTCTGCGTGATGGACTTGTAGGATTATATTTTTTCATACGTTGTATTATGCGAATGCAATAGTATCACCTTCATTGAGGTATACAAGCGCCTTCTTACCGCCTCCTTTTGTGCCGACCTTTCCTCGAATCATTGTTGTCTTATATGGATTTGGGAGTACGCGAATTTTCTTTGGAGCAACATTGTAAAGAGTTTTAATTGCCTTTTCAATCTCATTTTTCGTTGCATCTCGGGCAACATCAAATGTATACACATTACGTTCAGCAAGCATTGTTGCTTTCTCGGTTACGCGTGGGCGCACGAGTGTAAACGCATAGCTGTCAGGATTGCCTTTTGCAACAGAAGCCTTCACTGCTTTTGTTTTTGTTGTTTTCTTTAAAGCCATAGATTATGCGCGCATTTTGCCTGAAAAGAATGCTAGTGCTTCTTCTGGTGCTACCACGATAAGATAGCGGGACTCGGCAACGGTGAGCGGACTTAGATTTTTAACAGTATCGACCGATACATTTTTCAGATTTCTGAAACTACGGGTGAGTGTCGTATCAGTATTTGGGAGGGCAAGCAGTGCTGTTGTTTTCTTTGATCGGTTTAATCCTTCATATCCCTTAATTCCTGCAAGTGATTTTACGACAGTTGCAGCATTCTTTGTTTTTGCTTCTTTGAGTGCCATTGATTTTACAAAGAGAAGCTCTCCGTCACGATATTTTTGCGAAAGGAGTGTAAAGAGTGCTTTTGCTCGCATCTTTTTATTTACTTTCTGTTTATAGTTTCGTTCTGTTGTTGGTCCATGGGTAATACCACCACCACGCCATATTGGAGAACGGCTTGATCCGTGACGAGCACGACCAGTACCTTTTTGTCGCCATGGTTTTTTACCACCACCACGAACTTCCCCGCGGCCTTTTACCTGTGCGGTATTTGCACGAGCATTTGCACGCTCTGCAAGAATTACTTGATGCACAAGATCTGCATTCCAAGGGAGATTAAATATTCCAACAGGAAGGGTTACTGTTCCTTCAGCAACACCTGTAGTGAGATATACTGGCGCTTCAAGTGATTCTCCGGTAGCTGTCTTTTTCTTTGTGGTTGTTTTTGTAGCCATAAAATGTACGTTAATTAACCGACAATTTCGACAATACTTCCTCGACGACCTGGAAGCGCGCCTTTAATAAGGATGCTGTGTGATGTAGTATCTACATCAAGCACCACTAGATTTGGAACGGTTACCTTTTCTCCACCCATGCGTCCTGCCATTCGCATACCTTTTGGCACACGAGTTCGCAATCCTCCACCGATAGAACCTGGTTCACGTTCTGAGTGCTTTTGTCCGTGTGTTCTTGGTCCTCCAGCAAAACCATGTCGTTTTACAACACCCTGAAAACCTTTTGCTTTTGTAAGACCAGAAACACGCACTTTGTCACCCTTCGCAAAGACTGATGCATCAATGACATCTCCAGTCTTTAGTCCTCCCGCCTGCTCATCATTTACACGAAACTCGCGAAGCATTCGGAATGGTCCTTGTTCTTTTGTGTGTCCAAGTACTGGCTTTGAGAGACGCTCCTTTTTTTGAGCGCCAAAACCTACTTGCACAGCAGTATACCCATCACGTGACGCTGATTTTACATCAGTGACAGTAAGAGGTCCTACTTCAACAAGGGTCGCAGGATGCACCTTACCGTCTTCGGCAAAGTACTGCACCATATGTTTTTTTGTTCCAATAATAAATTTCATAGTTGCTTTATAGGTAATACACAACCACCCCACGAGGAATACTCGTGTGGTGATTATGCAGTGCGACTCGCACTTACATCATCTTAACGTCAATATCAACACCAGAAGGAAGAGAGAGGTTTGTAAGCGCCTCAATTGTCTTTGCAGACGGATTCACAATATCAATCAAACGCTTGTGAGTTCGAATCTCAAACTGTTCACGAGTGTTTTTATAGATAAATGGAGAACGATTTACAGTGTACTTCTTTATTTCAGTAGGAAGCGGAATTGGACCTTGCACTTTTGCGTCATGACGCAATGCAGTATCAATAATTTGCTTCACTGAAGTATCGAGTACTTTGTTTTCATATGCTCGTACACGAATACGGAGCATAACTGTTCCCTCTTCTTTCGTTGCTGATTTTTTTGTTTTTGGTTCTTTCGTAGCCATGTAATGTAATGAACGAATCTAGTTACCTAGAGTAGTTACTTAATGATTTTGGTAACCACGCCTGCACCAACAGTTTTACCACCTTCACGAATAGCGAAGCGCATCTGTTCTTCCATAGCAACCGGAGTTACAAGTTTAACTTTAAGTTTAGCGGTGTCACCTGGCATAACCATTTCAACACCTTCTGCGAGAGTTACGTCACCAGTTACGTCTGTTGTTCGCACATAGAACTGTGGCTTATAGCCAGCAAAGAATGGAGTGTGACGACCACCTTCCTCCTTTTTGAGAACGTATACTTCACACTCAAATTCATCGTGTGGAGTTACTGAACCTGGTTTTGAAAGCACTTGTCCTCGTGTAAGATCTTCTTTCTTAACACCTCGGAGAAGAATACCTGCGTTATCACCCGCCATACCTTCCTGAAGTGATTTGTTGAACATTTCGACACCAGTAACAGTAGTTTTAGCTGTTGGCTTAATACCAACGATTTCAACGTCTTCACCAACTTTAACGATACCGCGCTCAATTTTACCAGTCACTACAGTACCACGACCTTCAATTGAGAAGATGTCTTCAATCGGCATAAGGAAAGGCTTTGTGGTATCGCGCTCTGGAAGTGGGATGTATGTATCAAGAGCATTGGTAAGCTCAAGTACTTTCTGTGCCCATGGATCATCGAGACTTGTTGCTTCAAGAGCCTTAAGTCCTGAACCACGAATTACAGGAGCATCCTTATCAAAACCTTGTTTTGCAAGGATTTCACGGATTTCTTCTTCAACGAGGTCGATCATTTCTTGATCTGGGACCATATCACACTTGTTAAGGAAGACAATAATCTTTGGAACACCAACCTGCTTAGCAAGAAGAACGTGTTC
>CAZRBQ010000016.1:0-12360 GCA_964598385.1 uncultured Candidatus Saccharibacteria bacterium | reverse complement strand
TAGTCCAACAAGCGCAACAATATATGACGCATCAAATAACTTGTTTACCATTAATTATGGGACACAAACAGCATGTACCCCAACGTCACCAGCAAGTGTTAGGGTTATTTCTCCAAATGGTGGGGAAGTATACAATGTTGGCAGTACTATCCATTTTAGTTGGTCATCTTGTAATCAAGGAGCATCGGCAGCATATATGGGAATTGCACTTCAAGATAGTATTCATTCTCATAATACATATATTGCAACATCTCCAGTAAACACAACTTCGTACGATTGGGTTGTTCCAAGTGCTATTATTGCGGGTCAATATAAAGTTAGAATTTTTTGTTCCCTTGCAAGCGAAGCTTATTGTCAAGGAAGTAGAACTTTCTCTGAGGATCTAAGTGATGGTTATTTTAATATAAATTCATCTGTTGTTTTACCAACAAGCGTAACAACAGTAATAGGGGTAGATAATATTACAAATAATTCAGCACAAGTTTATGGGTCTTTTGTTTCAAATGATTCACAACCTAATCATACTTGGTTTGAATATGGAACTACGAGCAATCTCGGACTTTCGACTTCACCCTTCATGGTAACTTCTGCAAATCTTACGTTCAGCAATGCGGGAGTGTGGATACAAAATTTAAACCCTAGTACTACGTACTATTATCGTTTTGTAGTACAAAACTCGGCAGGTATTGTTCGTGGAGCTATCTTATCGTTTACTACAACACCTTAAGTAAAAATACACCACAAAACCCCGCTCCTCGCGGGGTTTTGTGTTATGATATCGGATATATGATGACGTGGGCAGGCAAGCGCCAAATGATAATCGCGGGAATAGTAATCGCAGGAATTGCAGTTATTGGTTTTGTTATTTTCTACCCAACACTCACCAAAGCACCGACTTGTTCTGATGCAAAACAAAATGGTGGCGAGGCTGGTATAGATTGTGGTGGACCATGCAATAACTTTTGTCCTGCACAAGTACAACCTCTGGTTGTAAAGTGGTATCGCGCATTTCCTGTTGTTGGTTCTACGTATAGTCTGACTGCGTATATAGAAAATCCTAATACCAATGCAGTAATAAAAAATATTCCGTATGAATTTCGAGTCTACGATAAAGATAATAAATTTTTAGCTGTGCGAGAGGGAACAACTTCGGTAACACCAAATGGTCCCTTTACAATTTTTGAACCTGGACTCAACCTCGGTAATCGTATTCCTGCACGCGTGACTTTTAAATTTATGAATGAGAATCCTCTCTGGGTGAAAGCTGACGCATCAAAACTTGGTAAAATCAATCTTACTACAAAAGATATTGAAGTGACAGATACTGATAGTACGCCACGTGTGACTGCAACCCTCATCAACAATACGACGTATGGTATTCGCGATGTTGATGTGACAGTCATGCTCTATGATTCGGATGATAATGTAATCGCTGTTTCAAAAACGTATTTTTCAAATGTGGCAAAACTTTCTCAATACCCGCTTATTTTTACCTGGCCAAAACCATTTGATCGTACTGTCGTCCGTAAAGAAATATTGACTAAGTTTGATTTGGGTAATGCGAGTCTCTACTAACATTTTTTATGATCAATGGCACACTTCCCGATGCTCGGTTTGAAAGAAAAAAAACTGCCATACATATCGATTGGTTGTTGTGTGTCTTTACTGTGCCAATACTTGCAGCAGGCCTTGTTACCATGCAGTCATTTATTGGCGAAAGCCATCTTTTTGCCAAGCAACTGTTGTCTATCGGTATTGCACTTGTGTTTTTCTTCATCTTTGCATTTATTGATGTGCGTTTTTTGAAACGTACTGATGTACTGGTGGGAGCATACCTTGGTTTTACTGCGCTCTTGGTCATCCTTTTTATAATTGGTCACGTAGCAAAGGGGGCACAGAGCTGGTTTGCAATCGGAGGGTTCTCTTTTCAGCCGTCTGATCTTATGAAAGTTATTTTGATACTCGTCCTTGCAAAATACTTTTCACGACGACATGTTGAGATTGCACATTGGAAACACATCTTTATTTCTGGACTTTATGCGCTCATACCATTTGGGCTTGTCCTCCTCCAACCTGATTTTGGTTCAGCAATGATAATTTTTCTTATATGGTTTGGCATGACACTTGTTTCTGGCATATCAAAGCGACATTTACTTGTTGTGTTTCTCGCTGGCTCGATTGCTTTTACTGGTCTTTGGTTATTTGGGTTTAAGGAATACCAGAAAGAACGAATTATAAATTTTCTTAATCCATTAGTTGATATTCAAGGCTCAGGATATAACGCATATCAATCAACAATAGCAGTAGGTTCTGGGGAGCTTTTTGGAAAAGGTCTTGGCTATGGAACACAATCTCGACTTTTGTTTTTGCCTGAGTATCAAACAGATTTTATTTTTGCAGCGTTTGCGGAAGAGTGGGGTTTTATTGGTTCTTTTTTAATACTCATATTGTATGGCTTGCTTCTGTGGCGAATACTTGCGAATGCTTATATTGGTGCATCAAATTTTGAAATGCTTTTTGGAATGGGTGTTGCGATACTAATTATGAGTCATCTTGTAATTAATATTGGGATGAATATTGGCATTTTGCCCGTTACTGGAATCACCTTGCCATTTATGAGCTACGGCGGGTCGCATCTTATTATGGAGTTTTCAGCGCTTGGTATCATAATGGGAATGCGCCGTTATAGTAGGGCAACACATCGCGACAAAATGAAAAACGAATTTTTAGGAATTGCATAATATGATTATTGATGGAAAAACAATACAACAACAAATAGTAAAAGAACTTTTACCACGAGTACAAGAGCGTAGTCGTAAACCCATGCTCGGTATTGTCGTTGTTGGAGATGACCCTGTGTCACTTCGCTATACTACGATGAAGCAAGCATGTGCTTCAACACTTGGTGTTGTAGTAACAGTAGTACGCCATGAAGTGACCATTAGCCAGGAGGCGTTTTTGCAAGAAGTCTCTGCGCTTTGTAATACTGTTGATGGCATAGTTGTTCAGCTTCCATTACCAAAACATATTGATCAAGAAAAAGTCCTCGCGCTCATACCGTGGCACAAAGATGTTGACGTGCTTTCACCGCAGGCACGTGAAAGGTATATCAACGGGACACTTCCTATCGTTCCACCTGTTGTTGGTGCAATTATAGAGGTGCTTACTCGATATGCGATACCACTTGAGGGTAAAAATGTTGTACTTGTTGGCAATGGTACACTCGTAGGGGCACCTTTTTCTGTCTGGCTAAAACATAATAATTATAAGTTTACTCATGTTTTTCGTGATACGCCCGACAGGGAACATATTTTTTCACATGCAGATATTATTATTAGTGGAACTGGAAATCAGGGAAGTATTGCTCCGGAAATGATAAAATCGGGAGCTGTGCTTATTGATGCTGGGACATCAGAGGTAGCTGGTGTGCTTGTGGGAGATTTTAAAAAAGAGTGTGCATCTCGGGCGGGACTAATGACACCTGTTCCTGGAGGGATCGGTCCAATAACGATAGCGGTACTTTTTAAAAATTTATTAACACTAATTGATGCATCACATGAGTCTTAATGAGTATTTATTTTTTGTCATGCACAATCTTGCTTCTCGGAGCCCTTTTTTTGATTCGATAATTATTTTTTTTGCTGAGTATGCGCAATATATTGTGATACTAGGCGTAATTGGTTTTTTGCTTGTTCATCGCGACACCATTGAATCACATACGCCATTTGAAATAGTATATGTTCGAGCAAAGGAGATTCTTTCTTTTTTTACATCTGCACTCGTTGCTTTGTTTTCTGTAAAAATTTTAAAAATAGTTTTTTCTTTTCCTCGACCCTACTTACTTTACTCAACCGCAACACCACTTTTTTCTGCTGGTCTGTTGGATTCTTTCCCATCAGGACATGCAACATTTTTTTCAGCGCTTGCCACAACAATGACAATGTATCACCGACGCGCGGGTATTTTTTTGTGGATTATTTCATTTTGTATTATCCTCTCTCGCATAATTGCAGGTGTTCATACACCTGTTGATTGTATCGCGGGGGTAATTTTAGGTTCAGTTATTGCATATTTTTTCACGTTAACGTTTTCTCGTAATCGTTTGCCAAAACACTAAAAAACCTATAAAATATCGAGAATTATTGATTAAATAGAATTCAAAATATGTGGAAGACACGCATCACAGCCCTTCTTGTATTACTAGTCGGGATTGGAATTACATGGTTTGTTTATAAGTCTGAACCTAAGGCATATTCTGATGGAAATGTACGAAGTACTTTTTTAGCACGATTTCCATTTAAACTTGGTCTAGATCTTTCTGGGGGTACACACTTGGTGTATCGTGCAGATGTAAGTGGGGTGGAAGCAGGACAGGTTGGTGATGCTATGGCATCTCTTCGAGATATTATTGAACGACGCGTAAATCTTTTTGGTGTTGCAGAGCCTGTTGTTCAAGTGCAAGAAGGAAGTGTGGGGGCTTCAAACGAACAGAGACTTATTGTTGATCTTCCAGGTGTTACCGATGTCAATAAAGCAATCGAGCTCATTGGGCAAACACCGCTTCTGGAATTTAAAACAGAAAACCCTAAGGCGCCGACTCTTGATGGGGAAACACTCCCAGAGAATTTTGACCCAAATGATTATTATATAAATACTGAATTAACTGGTAGATATTTGAAGCGTGCGATTCTTGAATTTGATCCAACAACGCGACAAGCCCAAGTATCACTTGAGTTTAATGATGAAGGTGCAAAATTATTTGCATCAATAACAAAGGCAAATATTGGAAAGACGATTGCTATCTTTTTGGATGGAGCTCCAATTTCTACTCCTGTTGTGCGAGAAGAAATTACTGGAGGCAAGGCACAGATTACTGGCAACTTCACTCCAACAGAGGCAAAGCAACTTGTTGGTCGTTTAAATTCAGGAGCACTCCCTGTCCCTATATCACTTGTTTCTACGCAAACAATTGGCCCATCACTAGGAGCTGAAGCGGTTGAGTCTGGTTTACGAGCAGCCCTTATTGGTTTTATTGCGATTGCACTATTTTTGATTGTCTGGTATCGACTCCCAGGTCTTATCGCTGTTGTCGGACTCCTTATGTATACAGTTATCGTGCTTGCGCTCTTTAAACTGATTCCGGTAACACTTACTTCAGCTGGTATTGCAGGATTTATTATTTCAATTGGTATGGCTGTTGATGCAAATGTGCTTATCTTCGAACGTATTAAAGAAGAGATTCGTGGTGGCCGTGTTCCAGCAGATGCAATCGCAACAGGTTTTTCTCGGGCATGGACATCAATTCGTGATTCGAATACATCAAGTTTGATTACAGGTATGATTCTTTTCTGGTTCGGAACTTCGCTTATTCAGGGTTTCGCACTTACATTTGTACTTGGTGTGCTTGTTTCAATGCTTTCAGCAATTTCAATCTCACGTTTGTTTATGAAGTCGCTTGGTATTACACGCACGACAAAGTTTATTGCTTTTCTTTTTGGTTCAGGATTTTCGAACGCACGTTCGAAATAGTACTTACTAAACTAGCTATTACGTCTTATGTTTATCATAAAGTATAAAAAAATTTTTCTCAGCATCTCAGCATTACTTGTTCTTGGTTCGATTACTCTTATTGCTGTATTTGGCCTAAGACTCGGTATTGATTTTAAGGGGGGAGCGTTGCAAGAAGTTGTATATACGATGCGTCCGGAAACAACTGTAGTAAAAAATGCGTTGGCGAAAGCAGGTTTTGAAGATGCGCTCGCGCAGCCTGTGGGGGAAAACGGTTATTTAATTAAAACAACCGATCTTACTGCAGAAGCTCATACAGAAATGCTTGGTGCATTACGGTCTGTTGGTGAAGGGATGACAGAGAAAAGTTATAACTCTATTGGACCTTCTGTTGGTAAAGAACTCAGAACAAAAGCAGTTTTTGCAATTAGTGCAGTTGCTATTGCAATCATTTTGTTTATTGCATATGCATTCCGAAAAGTATCAAAACCTGTTTCTTCATGGAAATATGGCCTTATTGCTGTAGTAACACTTCTCCATGACATCACTATCCCATCGGGAGTATTTGCACTTCTAGGTCATTTTTACGGGGCAGAAGTTGATACGTTATTTGTTGTTGCATTGCTGACAGTGCTTGGTCTTTCTGTTTCTGACACAATTGTTGTATTTGATCGTATTCGTGAAAATTTGCGGGCACATAATGATGAGTCGTTTGCAGTTACAGTTGGTAAAAGTTTGTCACAAACATTTACTCGCTCAATAAATACTTCATTGACAGTAATTCTAGCTTTGCTTGCACTTTATTTCTTTGGACCAGAAGCAACAAAGAATTTCTCACTTGTGCTTGTTGTTGGTATGTTTTTCGGTACGTACTCGTCAATTTTTGTAGCGTCCCCATTACTTGTGGTGCTTGAATCAATGCAAAAAAAGAGATAAGAAAAACGGCCCTACGGGGCCGTTTGTTTTTTGAAGTAGTATTTTCGAGCAATAATCATAAGTTCGGTGACACCGACACCCTTGCTTTCTTTTGCAATACGTTGTGCCAGGGATGGTCGTTGATGTAAGAGTATCCCGTATGCTTGTGCAAGCATGGAATAAAATTCTTTTGGGGTTCCACTTCCTCTATATTTTTTATTGAGGTCGTAGGTTAATTCACGAAACCCTTTGGAAAATTTTTCCCAGGCATCTTCTTCTGTTGTATCTTTTGTTGGATTAAAAGTACTCTTGAATTTTTCGAATGGTGCTTCAGGGTTTACTGTCGCATCGTTTTGGTTCATACGTTCGTTTTTTTCAAATAGTACTATGCGAGCTTAATCTTGTCAAAAATGATAGCTTTGCCATATAATAGGGTATTACCACATAACAGATACTTACAATGACTATTATTTTTGGTGTACTTTTACTTATTGTTTTATGGCTCGTAATAACATACAACGGCTTTGTGCGGTTGCGAAATCGAGCAAAAGAAGCGTGGGCTGATATTGATGTTCAACTTAAACGTCGTTATGATTTGATTCCAAACCTTGTTTCGACAGTAAAAGGGTACGCGACACATGAATCAACAGCATTTGAAAATGTTACAAAAGCACGCGCACAAGCAATGCAGGCACAAACTCCTGAACAAAAAGGTGAAGCAGAAAATATGCTTGCTGGAACACTCAAATCACTTTTTGCGATTTCAGAAGCTTACCCAGAGTTGAAGGCAAATCAAAATTTTTTGGCACTTCAAAATGAGCTTTCAGATACTGAAAATAAAATCCAATCAGCACGACGATTTTATAATGGAAATGTTCGTGATCTAAACACTGGCCTTGAATCATTTCCAGGAAATCTTATCGCGTCTATGTTTGGATTTATAAAAATGGAATACTTTGAGCTTGAAGAAAACGATGTTGCGAAAGAACCTGTCAAAGTATCATTTTAGTATTTTAACGTAAAATTATTTATGGATTCTACAATACCTACAGTTGGAAAAGGGAAAATAAAAGGGGGTGTTATTGTAATCGTTGTCGTTTTACTGCTTGCGCTCTGGCTTGGAACAACGTACAACAGTCTTGTTTCATTGAATGAAAATATTAACAATAAATGGGCACAAATTGATACACAACTTACTCGTCGCTACGAGCTTATTCCTAATCTTGTAGGTACTGTAAAAGGTGTTTCAAAACAGGAGCAGGTTGTTTTTGGTGATCTTGCAGATGCACGATCACGATATGCTGGCGCTGTAACCCCGCAAGCTAAAGCTGAGGCGGCAAATCAAGTAGAAGGAGCACTTGCTCGACTTATGGTGATTGTTGAGAATTATCCTACATTACAATCATCACAAGCATATCGTGACCTCATGACAAGTCTTGAGGGCACTGAAAACAGAATTGCAGTAGCACGTAAAGACTACAATGACGCTGTAACAGCACTCAATACAAAACTTGTTCGTTTTCCAGGGGGACTAGTCGGCTCATTGTTTGGTGTAGAGAAACGAGTTTATTTCGAAAAAGCTGAAAATGCAGACAGTGTTCCAACTGTTAATTTCGAATAGTATGAAAATAGTGAGTGTTTTTTTTGCAGTTGTTTTTGGTGCTTTGGTTGCGCATGCTTCAATTCCACTTTCACCGGATGGCTATGTTAATGATTTTGCCAATCTGTTACGCCCAGAAACAAAAACAACGCTTGATGAAAAAATTTCACAATTTGAACAAGAAACCACACATGAGCTTGTCGTAGTAACAATCGAATCTCTTAATGGTGATACTATTGAAAGTTATGCGAATGAACTTTTCCGTGAGTGGGGCATAGGGAAAAAAGAAGCAAACAACGGTATTCTTTTTCTTGTTTCAAAAAATGATCGGGCAATGCGTATTGAAGTTGGCTACGGTCTTGAGGGTGCAGTAACTGATATACAAACAAAACAACTCCTTGATGATGTTGCAGCCCCTTCTTTTAGAAACGGTGATTATGATAGTGGCATTACTAGTGTTGTTGATGGGCTTATGGCACTTTCTCGTGGAGAATATACTGCGCCAGTAAAACAATCTGAAAAAAAAGGCAGTATTGATTTCTTTGTAACACTTGTATTTTGGGTAATCTGTTTATTGCCTTGGGTGAGTGCCATACTCGCTCGATCAAAATCATGGTGGGCGGGCGGTATCGTCGGTGGTATTGTTGGTACTATTGTTTACTCGCAAGGTTATTTCCCGTCACTAGTTGGTGGTGGCATTGCTCTTTTGTTGATTGTATTAGGTTTATTTTTTGATTTTATAATCTCCCGCGCTTATAAAGAGTATAAAAGCGGTAGTCGTAGTACTTTGCCATGGTGGGCAGGTTCAACAAAATCTTCTTGGCGAGGAGGAAGCGGTAGTGGTCGAGGTGGTTTTGGGGGGTTTGGTGGTGGATCGTCTGGCGGCGGTGGTTCGTCATCACATTGGTAGCACGTAAAGACCGCTTGCGTGGTGAAAGACAACGCAGTACAATTTAGCCAAAGCGTTCTGCTTATTACTAGTAGCTTTCTTATATGAAAAAAATTAAAACAAATGTAATTGTCGGCATTATTGTCGCGGTGGTTGTAATTGGAGGTATTTATCTTGCAAGCGTTAAGCGAGATGAAAATGTTGCTGTAGAATCAGAAACAACAGATAGCACAGTCTCAACAAGTACTCCTGCTACTTCAACTACAACGACACAAACAACAAGCTCGACAAAAAGTTCTACCGCAACAACAACTGTTGCGATACCTTCAAATTGGCAAACAATAGTGTATGGCGGGGCAACATTTCGTTATCCTCCTGGTTGGCAACGTTTTCAGAAAAATCTTGAAACTAAGCCTGGATCAGGAACGTACTATACAAAAGATTATATTTTTAGTACTGATTATCCAAGTTTTGAAATTATTTTTGGTCTTAGCGAACCGTACTCGGGCGCTACAAATCCGTCAGATGTTTATGAAATAAAGAAGGTAAAAGGTGTATACTTCTCAATTTCAAAAATGGCACCAAAAGCTGAAAAAGATATTTTCACGAAAATTGTTGGTTCAGTTAAATAGTAAACCCTAAAAAAGCCCTTGGAATAAGGGCTTTTTTGTATCGCATCAATAAGGTTGGCATGGTATACTTGGAGCATAGTAATATCGTTTTAAAAAATTATGAATATGAAAATCAATAACAAAAAAACAATAGTGTTTCTTGTAATAGTTTTGTTTTTGGGGGTACTTGTTGTTCGTGATGTGACATTCAAAAAAACCGCTGAGGCACCTACTACAAAAACATATGAAGTGCTTGGTAATAAAAATGATTTAGTTTCATTTTCTGTGGCACCCGGAGAAGAAGTTTCGGGCATTGTGCAATTTTCTGGAGCACTTCAAGGAGGATACTTTTTTGAAAATAATTTGATTGTTAATGTACTTGATAGCGCAATGCAGAAAACCACGTATGGCCCAGGCTTTACAAGTGGTACATCAGAATGGATGACGTCAGGACCTGTTTCATTTTCATTTGCAGTAGATTTCACAGGTGCGCCACAAGGTTTGTACTATATTGAATTACATAATGATAATGCATCTGGTTTGCCTGAACATGACAAATCAATTTTGATTCCAGTTATTGTCAAATAAAAGTATGCGAAGAGGCAAAAAGATGACCATGCCAATAGTATGGATTCTTTTGATAGTTTCAGGAGTTTTGTTGATTAAAAAGTATACTTTAGAAACAACACGATAAATGAAAAATAGTACATGGCAAATAGACGATAAGGAGGTTTCGTTTGAGAGCCATGAAATTGATGGTTTTAAAAATATGTGTATCTCAGTTGTGGGTAACGGAGTTAGTCTTACCTATATTGACGAAACTGGAAAAACTCCAGGCGTGAAAGTTGTTTCTGCGTTTGCAATTTTACTTTACAAAAAGTTGTACAACCTACCGTAGATAATGCCACAGCAAAAATGACGAATTCGTATTGTTTTATGTTTCCTGTCTGGTACAATGAACTTGCAGGGGGAGGGAAGTTGTTATCAGTAATGGCACAGATACTTCTGTACTCTCAATACCAAATACAACGGTTTTTTAAAGTAGCACAATTAAGAAAATATATACAATAATTACAAATTCATTTCATATATAAAAATATGCAACCAACACAAAATAAAAATACAATAATTATTGGCATGCTCGCAGTGCTCATCATTATTGTGTGCTATATTGCGTTTTTCAAAAAAGGCAACGATGAAATCAAAAATGATTATGTGGTTACACCAACAGGTCAAACTCAAACAAATCAAAATCCAAATGGGTCAGATTATCAACCGAACCAAGTATCTGCTCAGTCGATTACTTGGATAAAATCATCTAAATTCGGACTATATTATCCAAGTAGTTTTACTGCTTCAGAGTTTGTGTACCTTACCCCAGCCCAAGAAGAGCAGGGTGCATCTGAATCACTAGGCGTTCCAGAATTTAGTGCAACAAATGGAAATGCAGTAATTAGCTGGGGTGGTCACCAGTCAGGTTGTGGGCCGACACAGTACGGTGCTTTTACAAAAGGTGTGTCAGTAATAGCGTGTGTGAAAGGGATGACTGCAAGAATTGGTGTCGAAAATGTAAGAAATAAAGTAACTCAATCAGAGCTAAACATTTTTGCTGATTTTGTTCAAAAAAATCAATAAAATATATTATTAACTAAAAAACATATCCCCACAACAATCACAACAACAGAATATGCAACCAAACAATAATTCAAAGCTAAACGCAGCTCTCCTTATTGTTTTTGTTGCACTTGGTATTTTTATGTTCTTTATTAAAAAAGATTCGGGGGCAACAAATCAAGAAAACACTGTTATGCTAACAGGTCAAACTCAAACAAATCAAAATCGAAACGGGTCAGATTATCAACCCACAATGTATAATACGACCCCAGATAGATAATTTGGTTCAGACAGTAAAAAAATATAGTTAGTTTGTATTTAAAATATATATGGCAACGTTGTATACGCAACAAGATAAAAATATTTCTCGCACATGGTTGCTGATGGGTGTCTTTTTGGTTGTTGTTGTCGGTATAGGATATTTTCTGTCGTATTACTACAACAACCCAGGGATACTTTATATTGCAATCATATTTTCAATTGGCATGAATATTGTCTCTTTTTGGTATTCAGACAAGATCGTGACAAAACTTGCTGGAGCTCATGAAGTGTCACGCGAAGGTACGTATCGTGATCTTCATATGATTGTAGAGAATCTTGCTATTACTGCAGGACTACCGAAACCAAAAGTGTATGTCATTCTAGATACTGCGCCAAATGCATTTGCAACAGGACGCGACCCAAAGCATGCTGTTGTTGCTGTTACAACAGGACTCCTTGCTCTTCTCAATAAAACAGAACTTGAAGGGGTTATCGCACACGAACTTTCTCATATAGGTAATCGTGATATTCTTCTTTCTACGGTTGCGGCAGTTTTGGTGGGATTTGTAACAATTCTTTCAGATATGTTTTTGCGTAGTATGTGGTGGGGTGGTGGTCGCCGAGAAGATCGTGAAGGGGGTTCAAATATTCTTGCAATAGTTGGTATTATTTTTGTTATTCTTTCGCCATTGTTTGCACAGCTTATCCATTTTGCAATCTCACGCAAACGAGAATATTTAGCAGATGCATCAGGGGCACTATTAACACGATATCCAGAAGGTCTTGCGTCAGCGCTTGAAAAAATTGCCGGAGCGAGTGCACCACTACGGCATCAATCAAAAGCAATTGCACATCTATACCTCGCTGATCCTCGTGGACTTTCTTCTAAAATTGCCACATTATTTCAAACACACCCACCAATCAAGGATCGTATAAAAGCACTTCTCGGTGGGCAATACGTA
>CAZRBQ010000015.1:0-13354 GCA_964598385.1 uncultured Candidatus Saccharibacteria bacterium | reverse complement strand
CAATAGCACTAGTATAGCATACTCCGTAAGAATGAAATCCTCTGAAGCCCCTTTCGGCACCGCTCGTCGAAATGCTACACCAGCCGACAAAACAAAAAGTGCCGCAATCAGTATCGGTACCCACGAAGCAAAGACTGCTGCGATAATTCCGGCAAAGAGTGGCGGGACCGCTTGCCCTAAAGAGTTTACACTCGATGATAATCCTAAAATTTCACCACGACGCTTTGGCTCAATATGCTTTGTTAGAAACGCGTTAAAGTTAGCATTTTGTAATCCATTCGGGATAGCAAAAAATGGAACAATAAGGTAAAACTGCCATACTTTTGTCGGCAACAAATATAGGAGCAGGGCTATCCCTGTCCAGACGTATGCAATGCGAAGTATCTGTGCATTATGCCATCGAGCAGCCGTGAGTCTTACCACGATTAACTGTGTTAATACAATACAAACTCCAATATAGCCAAAAAAGTTTCCAATTGCACCAGCATCTAAGTTAAATTTATGTGATAAATATACATTAAAAAATGAGCCGAAAAATGCAAATCCAGCATTAAAAAGAAATGAAACAAGTAACAATATTTTTACTTTTCCTAAATGACTCGCCCGAACAATATTTTTTGTACTACCCAAATAATCAATTGTTCTTTCAGGATCAATATGTTCGTTAGTTTCCTTAAAATAGAAAAAGAGCAAGGTCAAATTAATAATCGCCAAAACCCCTGAAAAGAAAAAAGGTGTTGCTGCGCTAAACCAAGATACTAACCCCGGATCTGCTAACTTTCCACCAATAAAAGGTCCAAAAATAAAACCAAGCCCAAACGCTGCGCCAATCATGCCAAATACTTTTGATCGACTTGTTGGTGTTGTTGAGTCAGTAATCGCCGCCTGAGCAACAGTAATATTTCCACCAGTTATACC
The DNA here is from genome assembly GCA_964598385.1 of uncultured Candidatus Saccharibacteria bacterium. GTDB lineage: Bacteria > Patescibacteriota > Minisyncoccia > Phycocordibacterales > UBA9973 > CALRHK01. The sequence goes on along the minus strand of CAZRBQ010000015.1, from coordinate 12,436 downwards.
ATCTACAATTCGAGAAAAAATAAGCAGTGGAATATTTTTTATTATGATTGCCCATGCAAAAACAAAATATGACAATGCAGTTCCAAGTATCGAAAGTAGCAATACTGGACGTCGTCCATATTTATCTGAAAGTGCCCCTAAAACAGGAGCAGCAAAAAATTGTGCGATAGGATAACTTGCAGTAAGCACTCCAAGTAAAATAAAACCTAATTTTTCGCTACCCTGACCAAGTAAATAATACGTTGACTCAGGATTACCAAGAAGTTGTGGGATGACAGGTATTAAAACACCAACCCCTAGCATGTCGATAAAAATTGTGAGGAATAGAAACCATAAACGTTTTGTCATGTCGTGCTATTGTAACAAAACGTAAAAAAAATGCTATTAGTTTCTTTCTATTGTTTTAGCAACAATTTCTTTTATCTCTTCTTCACGAAAAAGCCCTTGCAATACTCCTGTGATAATAGTTTCTTGAATATCGACTGGTAGGGTTTTTTCAGGACCGCCCGGACGAGGATTATGTTTCCATTCCATATACACTTTCTTTGCATAATTCATTGGCATATGCACCACGACCAAATCATCAAGCATAAGACCATTGTCATTATTCTTTGAAATTTTTTCTTTCGCTTTAGCAATCTGTTTTTCTTTTTTATCGAGCTTTCCTTCCGCAATAGTAAACTGAACACCAATAGTGTTGTCTTCTTTAACACGAGCGCCACGCGTGTGGCTGGTTCGCTTAATTATAAAATCAACTTTTTGTTCCACGTCTTGATATACATCTGCGTCATATATAGAAAATTCTACCCCAGGAACCAGCGAGATTTTTTTCAAAAGATTTTTTACCATTTTTTCAGCAATTACTCCACTTTGTTCAAGTGTATTCTCTTTTCTTCCCGCAAGAGCTTCATAAGCTCGCTTTTTTAATGTATCAATACGATCAGAAAATGTTTCTCGCCGAATAATTTGTGCATCTAACTTTTCTGCCACCATGCGTTTGAGTTCATAGACTAAATACTCCTTTTGAATTACATAGGGGACACTCGCATCAAGTGTATAATGCATACCCCACTCTGCATCAGTATATAACTCTTCTTTTGTAAAAGAGATGCGCTCTCCTTTTTCATTTTCATATTCTAGTTTTCGTGTTTCTTGATTAAAAGAAACTACCGGTGCGCCTTGATTTTCTACTGTTTTTCCCTGCTCAAGACCACGCGTTCGCTTAAAGAATTTTTCCATAAGCGTCTGTTTTTCCTTCTGTAATTTATACACATCCATTTCGGCATCATTTGCCCCTTCAGCAATACTCGCTTCTGGAAGTTCGCCATGTTCGATGCGACGATCAATTGTATCAGCAATTACTCCATCAATTTTTTGTTGCATCAATATTCTCCCTTCTTTAGTGAGCTGTTCAGGTGCTTTTGCTTCTTTAACGAGTTCATTGTAAACACGAAGATCATGTTCAAACGATTCTTTCATATCTGTATCGTAGCACAAATACCTATGCAAAAAGAAAAATATAGCTATACTCAAAAGTATGAAGTTATCATTTTTATTATTCGCCCTACCCTTTTTAATACTTATTGCACTTGCATCACTCCTTGTTTTTAAATCGTGGGTAGCATATGGCCTCATCAAATCACCACTCTTACAAAAAATTATCGCATTGGCTTTTACATTTTTACCTATCATTCTTGTTGCAACAATGATACTAGGCGCTCAAAAACAATCGCTCGTTAATACAATTTTTTACAACATTTCTGTATTATGGCTTCCACTACTTCTTTATCTTGCACTTGGATCGCTTCTTATTGCCTTATATGCATTTGTAGCTAACTATTTCTCTCTTCCATTTAATGGTTTTGCTCTCGCACTTTCTGTATTAACAATTTCCCTACTCGCTATAGGTTATGGCATATGGAATGCCGCAACCCCTCGTGTTGTATCGTATACAATTTCTTCAGAGTCACTTAACAGTGAATGGTCTGGAAAACGAATCGTACTCGTCTCTGATACTCACCTTGGAATCGTTCGCAGTGAAAAGTTTATGAAAAAAGTTACATCGCTCATTAACAAGCAATCCCCCGACCTTGTTCTTATTGCCGGCGACCTTATTGATGGGCCTGTATTTTCTTACGAACGAGGGCTTGCACCCCTTGCATCAATTAACGCAAAAGATGGCATAGTGTATACACCAGGTAATCATGAACAATACAATACCGAACCTTCACTCTTTTATCCAACAGCAAAGAAAGTAACAACCCTTCTTGAAGATCAAAAAATAATTATTAGAAAAACTGCAATTATTGGACTTCGATATACAACAGGAACGCACGAATCAATAAAAGCGCAATTATATGCCGCTGGCTACTCAAAAGAAGAGCCAACTATCGTACTCTTACATGATCCAAAACACACAAAGGCGCTCATGGAAGAAGGTGTCGCACTTTCTGTTTCAGGACATACACACTGTGGTCAATTTTTTCCGTTAACACTTATTGTACGATCAATCTATAAAGAATATACCTATGGCCTTATCAAGCATGACAGCGGTGTTTCAATTACCACCTGTGGAGTTGGCACAGCAATGTCTCCGATTAGAATCGGCACCTACCCTGAAATAGCGGTACTTACTATTCGTTAGTGTTTTGCTTTCCAGCGAGCATAAATACCACACGGCAAAACGTGAGTGGTGTTGCTTGCAGGGATAAACAATTCCCCTTTTTCTATTGTGCCGTTATATGCTTTCATTGCCTGAGAAAGACATTGCGCGTATGTTCTAGGCGAATATCCCTCAGCATATCCATTAATTACAACAGTAATTGGTTTTTCTGATAAAACTTGTGTACAGAGTGAAAGAAATTTCATAAAGACCTCATCAATTTTCCAAAGTTCGTCTTTTGGACCTCTGCCAAATGCAGGCGGATCCATAACAATAATGTCATACCGATTGCCTCGTTTTATTTCTCTTTTTATAAACGCCATGCAGTCATCAACAATCCAACGAATAGGAGCATTTCTTATACCAGAAAGCTCTGCATTTGTTCGCGCCCATGCAACAGCAGTCTTAGATGCATCGACATGACACACCTCGGCTCCCGCTTTTGCAAGAGCTAGTGTTGCTCCACCGGTATACCCAAAAAGATTAAGTGCTTTTACTGGCGTTTGTGATTCCTTTACGCACTGCTCCAAATAATTCCATGTATCTATATGTTCTGGGAAAAGCCCAGTATGTTTAAACGATGTTGGTTTAATAAGAAAAGTGAATCCTCCATATGTAATTGGCCATTCCTTTGATACATTTTCTCCAAGCTTCCAGACACCCTTAGTTCCCTTGCGCACAAATGACGCATCTGCATTTTGCCATTCGGCTATCGGTAGATATTTCTCCCACAAAGCAGCAGGGTCTGGGCGTCGCATGAGTATTTTTCCGTAACGTTCCAGTTTTTCACCCCCACCACTATCAAGCAATTCGTAATCCATACTTTTTTCTACCTAAGAAATAATATAGCCAAGTATACCATGGAGGTGCGAAAGATACTCTTGTATGGTAGTATCACCAAAGTACATAAGAAAAAAAATATATGAACATACTTATCTCAGGAGCATCAAAAGGATTGGGCGAAGCACTCGTAAGAGCATTCCTTCGTCGTGGCCATACTGTTTTTGGTTTCTCACGAAATCAAAATACTATTGATTCAACCCTTGCAAAACTTGCTGAAGAGGGGTTCTCTAAAAAAGTTCGACTTGTTGCTGGTGACATTAGTGATCCTGCAAAAACAAAAGATCTTGTAGCCCAAGCACGTGCATATTTTGGATCTATTGATATGGTGATAAACAATGTTGGCATATTCTTGCTTGATAGCGAACTCTCCCCTGTGCCACACGAAGACTGTACACTCGCTGTAACAAAACAAATGTTTGAAGCGAAGTATCATTCATTGCCTGATTTTGAAAAAAAACAAGCATATTTCAATCTCATGCAAACCAACCTTTATGGTAACGCCCGTTTCCTTGAACTTGTCATTGCAGATGCACGTGCACATGACCACCAGCTCATTATTGCTGATGTTGGCTCGATTGGTGCAGTTGACCAGCTCAGCAAAAAACAATTTGATGGGACACGTTATTACAACCAATCGAAAGCTACCTTGATAGCACACACCATCGAGCAAACACGTTCTGAAAAAGGGCTTGTCTTACGCGCAATGCATCCTGGTCCATTTGGTGAATCTGCACAAAAAATTGCAAATGCCTTCGGTGACACCTGGGCAATAAAAGATATCACCACTGTTGCAGAACATGCCGTTACCTTGTTTTGTGAGACAACAAACGAAACAATTACTCATGGCATTATTGCTTCAGAAAAACATTTTTGTTGGAATGAAGAGTTTTTTGGTGATATAGAAGCACTTGGTATAGAAGGGCTCACTTGGAATCGTTCAAAAAAAGTTTCTGAAAATGAAAGTACTCATTTAATCAAAGAATGATGAGTGCCCTCATGCGCACCCCTATAGGGTGCGCATTTTTTATAGTAGCGCCTTTGCTGTATACCCAATAAGTAAAATCCCTATAGCATTAAACAAGAAACTAATCACAAAAAAGAGCTTGCTGTTCGTTTTACTTATACCAAGCAAACTTACCCCAAGCTCGTCCGGCAATGGCGACGCAATAATGATCGCTGCAATACTTGGTACAAAAAAACGAAACACACCAGAAGTAAAAAATGTGGCAATTTTTTTACGTTTTTTTGCTGAAATAAAATAAGAAATATCATCAGCTATTCGGTCTTTCATAAAACGAAACAAAATATAATCTCCAAGAACTGCTCCGCAAGCACCAATCAACGCAAGCAGAATAAGAGGTATTTCATGCGCAAAGGCTCCCAAAGTAACAATTGCAAAAGCAGTCGTAAATGCTGAGGTAAAGAAAAATCCAGCAACAAATACTCCAAGGTATGCCATTGAATTGAAAAATTTCAAAAAATCACCAAGTGTACCCGTCTGCACAATCATAAAAGCAACAATAATAGTAACAATAATAAACGACAGATCTAGAAATGCCTGACGTTTTCGTAACGCGTACTGCGACAACCTATTTCTTTTTTCGTGTAGTGTGGACGGCATGTACTTTTCGAAATACGCCCGATAGTCTTCCGAGCATAATGCCAAAGACTAGTGAAAGTGTTGCTGCTGTTATTGTAATAATGTTGTGATAAAAAGGGCTCAAAAGAACATCTGCATCAAAACGAATAGCCCAATATATGAGCAAAATAATAATACTCAAAAAATCTATCCTTCCCACGGTCATCATTCTCTTTTTTTTATCCCACTGAATTCTATTGATTCGTGCTAAAACAAAAACACCAAATAAGAATCCAACAATAAACGGAACAACAAGCGAGTACCACACAACTCCCTTAGTAAAAATATTATTTAACACTTCTACACCAAAAATAGCTGCAAGCAATGTAAAAAGTGTTAGTCGAAAACGAAGTCCGCTATCTAATTTGCCTTGTTTGTTAAGTGTATGTACTGTATGAATTTCTTCAAGCACATAAAAAGTATAACAAATATGGAGCAACTTTTTTAGTGATGATGTCCTGCATGCTCAAGCGCCTGCTTTTCTTTAAAAAGAAGCTCGCTTGAAACAACTTCTGTATTCTTTTTTACTAAAATCATTACCGAAAGATAAGTTGTTATCGGTACAGCAAGTACGAGACCAATACTGCCGATGTCATTATAACAATTTTTGTATAAAAAAAATTAGCCCTGCTCCGAAAAAAATTCGAAACAGGGCTAAGGACTAAATTCAAAGGACCGAAGTCCAGAGAACCTTAATTCTGAGTACCAACTTGCGACACAGCAAACGCGAACCCGTTCTCACGATTCCACCTGTCGTCAGGCTTGACACAGCACGTGCGGAGCCACGAACCACCAACGCTACTACGGTACGCGACCAGCAAGCGCGGACCGCTATCGGAATCTTTGATGGGTTCGTGCATAGCAGCAATCCATGTAAGACCCATCGCTTTGATCTCCTCGTCCGTGAACAGTTCACGAATCAGACAGGCGATTTCTGCGGTTGGCGTTTCCAGTTTGCGGTTGGCGGCGGCCTCAGTACGGATTTTCTTGGTAATGCGGTCGTTGTCTTCGAACAGCATCCCCTTGAGTACCGCAACTTCGGTTGTGATGCCGGTGGTGGGTTTGAAGTCGGCCGAGCGAAGTACGCTCTTTGCGTGGTCGCCTACGCGGGAGCCTTTTCCTTCGAGGCGAGCGATCCATTCTTCGCCAGTGGTCCCGTCAGAGGTTACTGAAAAATAAATGACACCGTCTTCCTCGCGCCAGTTACGTGTCGGTTCGGAAACCGACAGTTCACCGCGTAAGAATTTGAGGGCTGCTTCATGTCCACCGAGTTTCTTTACGATGGCATTGAGTTGACCTGCTGTGAGGTCTGCGGATGCGAATTTTTCGCTCATGATTTGTTTCTCCTTATTGGGCTTAATTGCCCGTTTTAGATTTCTCTACTCCGAGAAGGAACCATGCCCGATATGGTCATAGCCATGAAATTCCGAAATTCGGGACCTCGTGGCTATGACCATTTGCAAGTTGGATGACAAGGAACACTATCAACTCATATTATATCACTAATGACCATAAAAGTCAATATCTTCACTGCTTTCTAAAATGCGCCTCGGCAGATACAAAACTACTATTTTTACTTGTTATTTTTTTAGGGGGACTATCGGGAATCGGTCACAAGTTACTTGGTCTGCTCGTGTTACATGTGCACTACGCAACCCAAGTACTCGCGACCCCGACTCGGCGACAAGCACTCGCTTCGCTCGTCTTGTATACCACCTCCGTCTTTCGATTCCCGATACCTACCTCCAAAAATACAATTACCCAACGCTTCGCGTTGTGCGCATTATTTTTGGGGGACTATCGGGAATCGAACCCGAATCGAAGGTTCCACAAACCTCAGTGTTAACCGTTACACCATAGTCCCCATGACTTTTTTGGCATCGCTAAAAGCGATTTCCTTGTTATAACAGATTTCGCCACATTTTGCTAGAGATGCAACTATACCTTTGTTTTGCCTAACATTCGAGGACCAAAGAGTAGTCCGCCTGCAACCGCAATCACTAAAAGTAGTGTGTACAAGGTAAGCAACCCTTCAAAGTCGAAGGTCTTTCCTCGAAGTGCACCTAAAATGAAAATAAAGTACCAGCTTGTAATTGAAACCGCCCCCGCAACAAAAGAAAACGTACGAAGTCGTTTCATTCCTTTACTCATCTGTGGATCGTTTTCAATAAATGACATCCTTATTAGTGCTGGTGAGATTATTCGATTAAGCACAAAACCATTTATGATAAGCACTCCAACAGCAACCATCTTGACCATAAATTTCCCTGATACAGAAAGCGTTGCTACATTCACAACATACAATCCGATCCCTGACAACACAAGAATCCCAATCGCAATCCAAACAATCTCTGATAACGTTGTCAGTGTGCTTTCTTCTTCCTCAGAAATTACGTAATCTTTAAGAAAACGGAAAAATAAAATATCAGAAATAGTTGCCGCACCCACACCAAGAATAACACCAAGAAGATGCGCAATAACTAGTAGATATCGATGTGCACCTAGTAATGCGACCGTGTCATAGTAAGGAGAAAGTACTGTGAGAATAAAAATCCCTAGCGTTGTTAGCGCAGAAAGCACACACCATGTACACCAACTCAGCAAGACAAATGCTTGAAAAGTGAGTAAATAACATGAAAAGAGTAGTGCGAATGACGATGACAGTATCGCTACAAGCGTTAGTACATCTGAGTGTAGCTCGGGTGCAAAAAACAAAATACTATGAAGAGCAAGCACAAAAATATAATATACAATACCTAATTTCTCCACAGATAACCCGAGAAATGTTGCGTGCGAGCTATGTATGACAGCATCACAACTCCCTTTCATCGGACACATTGGGCGAGCTTTTTTTCGCTTCACCTCAGCAAGGTACGTTGCAATACCTAGGCCAATAACAGCAAGTGCAATCATAATTATTTCAAAATATGTCGTGAAGAGTTGCATCATAATTATTTACAAACCATTTTTGTTGGCTTAGTTGTTACCTCACTTTCTGTTCCCGTGCTATCAATACACCAATATGCATCAGTTCCACCGTATGGCGCAAAAAATACCCATCCTGTTTTTGATGAACGGCATGTTGGTGAAGGTAGTGTTTTATCACTTTTTGCTATATCAAGTGCAAGGTCACGAAATCCTTGCGTGCTTGAACAAAGTCCCGTGTACCCATTATGCGTTTTTGCATAAACGCTAGCGGTAAAAGGCGCCGCAGAGAGAAGTTGCCTGGTTCGCTCTTTGCCTTTCGATTGCTCAACTTTTGTTAGAAGACTAACGGCAGAAAGTGATGGTGATGGAGGATCTATGCGAATATTTTTATTGAAATCAGTAAGTCTAATTACAAATTGTGAAATTGTTTTCTCCATAGATTCATCTCCCGAAACGGTTGTAAATGCAATCTTATGTACTAGTTTATCATTTGAACCAATCCATACAGACCCATCAGGTATTGCAACTCCTTCAAGGGCAGCTGCAATAGCAAGTAACCCTTCCTTACTTTCTTCATGCACCGTAGCAGTTTCTCGCAACATTTTCTGAAGTGTTGGCACATCAACAGAAAAATTAACTTTATACGTACTTACACCTTCAAGCGTTTCCGACCCACCAAAGCTAAATTTTTTAAGCACATCAAAATTGACAACTATTTGTTTAAAATCAGTCAATGCACTACTGCTAAATAGTTCTTGCGGGAGTGCTCGAGACACACTCACAAGATCACCAATTGCTGGTTTTTCATTTTTTAATGACCCGGCATCATTTTCTGAAAAAGAAATCCAAGTATTTGTGTCTGGTTTTGCCTCCTTACTAATAAATAAATCAAGTAAATCAGTTTCTGGAACACGAATATAAAAAATACCATCAGTAAATCGCATTTCGAAAATAACTGGCGCATCAAACAGTACCGGCGCAGAAACACTTGCTGCCAGTAGTGTTGCAGGATTTGTATTATCATGCGCATCTACTGCACCATCAAGTGCAAGTCTAAAGCTATCGGTATCTGCAAGCAAAGCTGTTGAAGTAAGAAAATTTTTCTTTTCACCAGGTTTTATCTCTGCCTGTATTTTAAATTGAAAAGATTTTACTTCTTCACTTGCCCCAAGAGTATTTCGTATTAAACGCTCTGCGTAGTTTGAATATCGTAAATAGGCATACACTCCCCCAGCAAGCAACACGATACCGACGATGGTGATGAGCATTTTCTTTAAAACGCTCATTTTTTTTGGTAAATGTACCGGTGTTGCAAACTGCGCGCTATACCCATCACCTTTTTTTGCGTCAATTGCTGGTTGCCATACATAATTTTTTACATTTGGCTTTGTGAGTAATGGGTTATCTCCTAACTCTTCTTCAGAAAAGGGTTTTGGTGCCTCGTGAACAACTTTTTTTTCATGATGAGCTTCCTTTCGCTCTTCTTTTGGTACGATTGCCCCTAATGATGATGGCTTAATAACGCCAAGCGCTTCTTCAATATCTTGCTTATTCCATCCATTTGCAACAAGTACGCGCATTAAGGTCTCACGCGGAATGCCTCGCGTAAGTTCGCCTTTAATATACTCAACCAATTCTTTGGTGATCATTACAAATAAAGTATAGCAAAAAAATTTTATTTCGTATGTATAAAAAAACAACTGCTAAGCAGTTGTTTTTTTTATCTGTGCGCGGGAGAAGATTTGAACTTCCACGCCTCGAAAGGCGCTACCACCTCAAGGTAGTGCGTCTACCAATTTCGCCACCCGCGCATATACTCTTTTCAAAGTGTCCTGATTCTACTCTATTTGTAGATGTTTTTCAAGAAGCAAAAAGTCCGCGCTTGCGGACTTTGTTTATGCTTCGGTTGCTACTGTCTCTTCTTCCATTTCTGGGAAAGACTTTGCTGTCTTCATTTTCTTTGAAATTTCTCGAACTGCTTTCTCGCGAATATAGTAAAGTTTTGATCGTCGCGTTCGAGCACGTTTTACAATCTCAATCTTATCAATCATTGGAGAGTACAGCGGGAAAATACGCTCAACCCCTACACCATGCGAAATTTTGCGAACAGTAAAGGTGGCATCAGTTGACTTTACGCCATGCTTTCGCGAAAGAACGATTCCTTCAAAAGCCTGAAGGCGGAACTTTCCTTTATCTTCGATTTTTGACCATACACGAATCGTGTCACCAGAAGAAAAACCGAGCTTTGCACGCTCTTCTGTAGCAACAGGGGTAAGTTTTACTGCAGATTTCATAGTGGCAGTACTTTAGCACGAAAAAAGAGCTTATGCAAGACCTTCTGCACGCATAAAGTCTTCTGGTAAGGGTGCAGTAAAGGTTGTCTTTATACCATCAGGAAGTGTAATGGTAAGCGAATAAGCATGGAGTGCGAGACGAGTGAAACCGAGACCCCCGCTGCGCGTTGGAGCATACAAACTATCGCATACTATCGGGTGATTAATTGCTTTCAAATGAACCCTTAGTTGATGCGTCCTTCCTGTTTTTGGTACTAAGCGAAGATATGAAAATGTGCCTTCTTCAGTGCTCCCCTTATGCAACGAGTCTTCTGTATCACCACCACACTTTTTGAGTACTTCATACTCAGTCACAGCATCGCGCATTTCACCACGAGCGTTACTTCCTGTTGACCATTTTCTAATATCACCAACTGCTCGACCGATTGGAAGCTTTATCACCCCCTTCAACTCTTTTGGCCAACCGTACACATACGCGAAATATACTTTCTCAGTTGTTCGTTCTTGAAATTGCTTTTTGAAAAATAAAAACGCTTGCTGTGTCTTTGCCACAAGAAGCACTCCTGTCGTATCTTTATCGAGGCGATGAACTATCCCTGGGCGTGGCACAATAATGCTTTCACCCTTATGCTCAACAACTAACGGCTCGCCAATTGTTTCAAGTTCTGGATATTCATGCAAAAGAGCCTCCGCAATCGTAGCGGTATCATGCTTTCCATCACCGTGAACCGCAATCCCTGCTGGTTTATTGATCACAAGTAAATCATTATTTTCATAGAGAATATATGATCGAAGTTCCATTTTTGTGTCTTTATACTATTAAATCTATACTTATTTAAAAATCAATACCCTTTCAAAAATTCTTCAATACTTTGTTTAGCATTTCTACTTTAATTTTTTGAAACAAATTCTTTGAATTTTTCAATATCAATTTTTGAACCTAAAATATGAATTTGATCCTTATTAAAAACAGTAATTATTTTTTGATTAGGAATACCAAATTCTTTCCCTGACACCGGGTGTTGCTCAATATAATCTTCTCCAGAGATAAAGTTAATAACTGCATCTGAATCTTTTAATTTTTCGTCATACTGCGGAGCCAAAATGTTTTTCCCAGTTTGTTTTCCAATTTTAAACAAAGCTTCTGATAGAGGTCTGTCCATATCATCTACATATTCGCCCGTAGCTTTTGTTTCGTGAGGATTTTTAATATCTAATAAAACTGGATAAGCATATTTTCCATATCTTTTAACAAATTTGAGGTTGGTACTAAAATTATAAACACCTTCCAAGCTGTTTAATGTATCGAAATTTGGCTTCATCGGTTTAAAGCCTTCATCTTTAAATTGGGTATCAGAGTAATGCCAAACAATACTCTTAACAACACTTTCAGGAAAAATAGTTTTTAAATATTCTGCGTAAAGCTCAATCGCTTCTTTTTGCTCGAAGGATTTCACTTTCTCTTTTATCTGTTCTTTAGCTTTTTGTAAATTCTCAAAATTGCCAACCTTATCTTGAACATCATCAAGGTTTATATAATTTCGTTCTATATTTTCAGGAATAATATAATTATCATTTTCAACATCCATTTGCGAAGCAATTGGATGTTTATTTACATGAAAATTTTCAAATTCCTCTTTTGATATTTTCACAACAACCAAATTTGCACCTAGAACTCGCTTCGCATCTGTGCCAAATGATTGTTGCGATTTTCGTAAATATACAAGTGCAGTTTCTAAATCTGGAGAAAACCATTGCCCCTTTAAGTCTTTATGTGAAGTTATTCCATCAGGCTTCCTCTCAATATTTTTGTTTTCTATACGATACAGAGAAATAGTTTCGCCAGATTTTGTTGCTTCAAGCGCAATATTTTCTAATTCAGGATTAAGTTTAAAAACTTCTTGTATATTTTTCTCTTGTTCAGAAAGCAAAAAATGCTCAACAGATTGTTCAGCTTTTGGTAATTCAACCTTATCAATAGGATTAACTGGTGGCTTTTCCATAATTCGTTTAAGGTGCGCGATAGAGGATTCGAACCTCTGACCCTTCCCACGTCAAGGGAATGCTCTA
>CAZRBQ010000014.1:7290-13823 GCA_964598385.1 uncultured Candidatus Saccharibacteria bacterium | reverse complement strand
GCTATGAGTTTCTTACTTCAAAGGAAGAAGGTCTTGGACTTGATCCTACACGCCTTGCCGTCACTATATTTGCTGGAGATGCTAATGCACCATTTGATCAGGAATCAAAAGAAATCTGGATGAGTTTGGGTATTCCAGAACACCGAATTTATGCGTTGCCAGCAGATGATAACTGGTGGAGTCCTGGTGATAACGGCCCTTGTGGTCCATGTTCAGAAATGTTTTATGATATGCAAGGCGAATTCATGGGAGTACATATTTCGCATGATGAATTTTTGAATTTAATTAAAAATGAGAAGTTTATTGAAATTTGGAACGATGTTTTCATGGAATATGAAAAGAAAGACGGCAAGGTAATCGGCAAGCTCTCGCAGAGAAATGTTGATACGGGGGCAGGACTCGAACGACTTACGGCAGTGATGCAGGGGAAAGACACGGCATACGATACTGATTTGTTTGAAGATATTATGAAGGAAATCAAGAGAGTTTCAGGTGATAAGTATGATATTCGCTCTGCGCGTATTGTTGCTGATCATATTCGTGCAGCATCTTTTTTAATAGTAGATGGTGTTATTCCTGGAAATAAAGATCAAGGTTATGTCTTGAGAAGACTTATTCGTCGTGCAGTAAGATATGTTCAAAAAATGAATATGGATTCAGATTCTTTAATTTACATATCAGGGCTATTCGAAGACAAATTTAAACTTTTCTATCACGAATTTAAAGATTTTGGTTTTAAAATTACTGATGAATTAGAAAAAGAAAAAAATAAATTTTTAGAAACTCTTAGTAATGGTCTAAAAGAATTTGAAAAGGGAACTGACCCATTTATACTTGCAACGACGTATGGTTTCCCGATCGAACTCACGGAGGAATTGGCAAAAGAAAAAGGCCAGACTATTGATCGTGCAGATTTTAATGCAAAAATGAAAGAACACCAAAAGCTTTCTTCGACTGCATCTGCAGGAATGTTTAAAGGAGGTCTTGCAAATCATAATGAAAAGACAATCAAACTCCACACTGCGCACCATTTGCTCCTCGCGGCATTGCAGGAAAAATTTGGCAAACAAGTAAAACAGCGGGGAAGTAATATCACCGAAGAGCGACTTCGGATGGATTTTGTATTTGATAGAAAATTGACTGATGAAGAAAAGAAGGAAATTGAAAACAGGGTCAATGAGTGGATTAATGCAGGGTATCCTGTTGTACGAAAAGAAATGTCCCTCACCGAAGCAGAAAAACTTGGTGCTGAAATGGAATTTGGTGCCAAGTACCCAGAAATGGTATCGGTGTATATGATTGAATCTCCAAATGGTGCAATTTCAAAAGAATTTTGTGGTGGACCGCATGTTTCTAACACAAATGAAATCGGTCATTTTAAAATTCAAAAGGAAGAAGCAAGTTCGCAAGGCGTCAGAAGAATTAAAGCGATACTTGAGTAAGAATAAATAATAAAAAGCGGTAATCCTCACCGCTTTTTATTATTTTCATAGTATACTTTCTAGTATACATATACTATATGGCATTGTTCTCGCGCAAAAAAAAGAAAGAAGATAGAGTGCTTGTACTTGATATTGGCTCAGGGTCGGTTGGCGCTGCGCTTGTTGAGTCTGTTTACGAGAATGAATTCGGTCATATAATACCAAAAATACTTTTTTCTACTCGAACTGAAATTGAATTAACAAATCAAACAAATTTTACCCACTATGTAAATGCAATGCTTTTTGCATATGAAGATGTACTTAAAAAAGTGTATGATGCACGTTTCGCGCCGCCTGATCGAATTGTTGGAGTACTTGCAGCACCATGGTATGCATCACATACACGAACAATAACACATAGTAAAAAAACACCGTTTCTCTTTACAAAAAAGCTTTGGTACGAACTCCTTATGGCAGAAGCTAATATATTTTCACAGCAGGCACAAGAAACTTTTGGTGAATTTGATGGAGGAATGAGGCTTCTTGAACGAACAACCATGTCTGTTCGTTTAAATGGGTATTCTGTTGAGCATCCATTTCAAAAAAAGACAAAAGAAGTCGCGCTTGATACATATTTCAGTATGTCGCCCGAATATCTTTTGCATGCGCTTGAGGAAATTCTAGATAAATATTTCACGAGACCGTTGCTGTGGAGTACGTATCTTTTTGCATCATTTGCGGTTGCAAGAGATATATTTGTAAATGAAAATCAATATCTTTTGCTTGATATCGGGGGTGAGGTTACCGATATCGGACTCGTAAAAGATGGGGTGCTTGTTGAATCGCTCTCGTTTCCTCACGGAAAAAGAGTATTACTGCGAGCTGTTATGGAACATCTTGCAGTAAGCAGTGAAGAAGCTCTTTCTATGCTTGCGCTTTATAATGAGGGTCTATTATCAGAACGACATAGACAAGCTCTTTTGGTGGTACTTCATCGTGTAATGAATGAATGGACGAAGTTATTCGAGCGTTCTCTCGAAATGCTTACCCATGATTTTGTAGTACCTGAAACTATATTTATTACTGTTGATGAAGGAGTACGGTCATTATACGAGTATGCAGTACATAAAGAAGGTTATCTTCAATTTACACATAATAGCCGACGCTTTAATGTTATAGTAGTAGATGCAAGCGCTCTGCATGAGTATTGTACGTTGCATTTACTTGCGGAGCGAGATCAATTCTTAATGATTGATGCACTTTTTGCAACACGACATAAAAAATTGAATTAAAGCAATGAAAAAAAATTATTTTCAAGATATAAAACCGCCTCAAGCACGAATACAAGAAGTAAAAGAGGAAACACCGCGTAAGGCAAACATCGATGCTTTTTTCAAAGATCGTGCTTTGCATACACAGCACTATTCTTCTTCAATGAATCAATCAGAAAAACCAAAACGAAGTCTTTGGATTATTGCAGGATTTTCTGTTGCGGGATTGATTATTGCACTTCTGTATGCGTTTGGCGGAGCGACGGTTACAGTTACACCCGCAATTGAAACAATTTCCCTTGATCAAGAATTTGTTGCACAAAAGGACGGCACTGCAAATGCAACGTTGCCATATCAGCTAATGATTCTAAAAGAAGAAGTCTCTGATAAAATTTCAGGAGGTGAATTAAAAGATGTTGCACAAAAAGCACAGGGAAAGGTGGTGCTTTATAATGAGTACAGTAGTAGCCCTCAACCACTCAAAGAGGACACTCGACTTGAAGCACCTGATGGTAAAATATATAAAATTAAAGGTGCAGTACAAATACCTGGAACAACGACTAATAACGGTGTAATACTTGCAGGGCAGTTAGAGGTGGTAGTCGTTGCAGAAAATCCTGGACCTGATTACAACATAACTTCACCGGTTGAATTTAAAATTTTTGGTTTTAAAGGCACGCCTAAGTATCAGAAATTTTATGGAAAAAACAATACATCAATTGAAGGTGGTTTTATAGGAAAAAAAGCACTTCCAGACGAAGCCTCGCTTTCAGGAGCAACACAAAGTTTGGAAACTGCATTAAAAGATAAGTTGCTTTCGAGTGCGCGAGCTCAAATACCTTCTGGATTTGTGCTTTTAAATGGAGCAGAGCTATTTATGTTAGAACCAATAGCTTCAGGGGTACCTGATGCCACGGGTACCTTGCCAATTTCGATGAAAGGGACACTTTATGGTTTTCTTTTTAACAAAGACACCCTTGAAAGTACAATTGTTAAAAAAATTATTCCTGATTATGATGAATCACCAATTGATATTCGAGGACTTGATACACTTTTAATTAGTATAAAAGATAAGGAAAAAATTGCACCATCTGAAGCAAAGGAAATCCACTTTTCTCTACGAGGGGATGCAACAGTAGTTTGGCAAATTGATGTAGATAAAATTCAATCAACACTTGCAGGAAAAGAGCGAAAAAAATTCATGGAAATTATGAAATCATTTCCAACAATAACTAAAGCCGAATTATCCCTTCGTCCAGTTTGGGTTCAGAAAATAACAATGGATAAGACATCAATCAAGGTTATAGCAGAAGAAAAATAAATTGACCATATTAGAACATATTGTTACTATACACGTATTCATGGATACAAATAAAACAGCAACAGGACAAGTTTTTGAAGCATTGCCGAACGCTTCTTTTCGTGTAAAACTTGACGGCGACGAGAGGGAAATTCTTGCATATCTAGCCGGCAAAATGAGAATGAATCGAATAAAGGTGCTCATCGGTGATAAAGTAGAAGTTGTTCTTGATGGTTATGGTTCAAAAGGTAGAATTGTGCGACGATTTTAGGTGCCAGAGCCTGTCTTTATATAGGGGCTTGCATCTTTTTTAAAAATACGATATTATCGTTTTACAGCTATAAAGGGAATGGAAGGGGATAAATACTATCCTTCTTTTATTCTAGGCTTCGCCGTTTTATATAAAAAAATGAAAGTAAGAGCACGAGTAAAAAAAATGTGTGAAAAATGTAAGGTGGTCAAACGTAAAGGCCATCTTCGTGTTATTTGCGATAATCCAAAACATAAACAAAAACAATAATTTATGCGTGTACTTGGTATTACTATTCCTGAAAATAAAGCTCTCAAATATGGCCTTACAGTGATCCATGGTATTGGTATTTCGACTGCGAGCAAGATTCTTGATGAGGTTAAGGTTGCCCACACTGTCCGGCCAAATGAAATTCCGGCAGATAAAGAAAACGAGATTCGAAAAATCATTGAATCAATGAAGGTTGAAGGTAATTTAAAGCGTGAAATTGCCGCAAATATCAAACGCTTGAAGGATATTAAGGCATACAGAGGTATTCGTCACATGCGCCGTCTTCCTGTAAAAGGTCAGCGTACAAAAACAAATTCTCGTACTGTTCGAGGTAATGTAAGAAAAACAATGGGAAGCGGACGACGTAAGGTAGAAAAGACATAAAATAATTCATAACTAAGAAAGTATAATTTGTAACATAAACACCTATGGGAAAGAAGAAAATCATAACAAAAGAAGGCGGTGAAGCTACTGAAACAGCAACAACCACAGTAAAAGTTCCAAAGAAGAAAATTACTTCTGGTATTTTGAACGTGGAAGCAACATTCAATAACACAAAAGTTGTTCTTGCTGACAAAAGTGGTAATACGCTCTTCTGGTCATCTGCAGGTACTCTTGGTTTCCGTGGTGCAAAGAAAGGTACACCTTTTGCTGCCTCAAAAGTGGGTGATGTAATTGGCGAGAAAGCATCAGCGCTAGGTATTCGAGAAGTGGATGTTGTTATTAAGGGAGTTGGGTCAGGTCGTGAGCCAACTGTGCGAGGTTTTATGGCGCATGGTATTGATATTCTTACAATAAAGGATATGACTCCTGTGCCTCATAATGGTCCGCGTCCAAAAAAACCACGTCGTGTGTAAAGTAGTTAACTAATATTTTTATGCAATTAAGAGCTAAATATAAAATTTGTAGACGTCTCGGAGCACCAGTGTTTGAAAAATGTCAAACACAGAAATTTGCGCTTTCAGAAGGACGTCGTAAGCAGGGTAAACGAGCAAAAGCGCCATCAGATTATGGCGTTCAGATGCTTGAAAAGCAGAAGATTCGTTTTTCATATGGTGTTACCGAAAAGCAATTTTCAAACTATGTTAAAAAGGCCTCAAATAAAAAAGGAGTTAGTGCTTCTGAATTTCTTAAGGCATTACTTGAGTCTCGTCTTGATAATGTTGTTTATCGACTTGGCCTAGCACATACACGAGCGCTAGCACGACAAATGGTTGCACACGGCCACTTTATTGTAAATAACCGCCGAACCACATCTCCAGCATATGCACTTCGTGCAGGAGATACTGTAACTGTTCGTGAGGGTTCACGAGCGAGTGCGCTTTTTTCTGATATCGAAAAGAAAATGCAAAATTATTCACTCCCAACATGGCTTTCGTTCGATCCGAAAACAATGACCGGAAAAGTAGTAAGTGCCCCACGTGCAGATGATGCTTTTCTTAATTTCGGCGCGGTGATCGAGTTTTATTCTCGCTAAGCAATTTTTATTAAGTAATTATTTTATATTATGTCAACGTACAACATAATTTTGCCATCAAAGCCACGCATAGTTAAGGAAGAAGATCGTAAGGGTGTCTATGAAATTGATAATCTTCATCCAGGGTATGGTTATACTCTCGGGAATAGTCTTCGACGTATCATTCTTTCATCATTGCCAGGTGCTGCAATTACTAAGCTTAAAATTGACAATGCATCACATGAATTCTCTACACTCGATGGCGTAAAAGAGGATGTAATGAATATTCTTCTTAATTTGAAGCGTGTACGTTTTGCTGTTTCTAGTGATGAAGCGCAGGTGGTTTCAATTTCTGTAAAAGGTGCAAAAACTGTTACAGCTGCAGATATAAAAGTTAGTGGTCAAGTAGAAGTACTTAATCCAGAACAATATATTGCTGAACTCACCGATAAAAATGCAACTCTTGAAATAGAGCTTACTATTGAGCGAGGACTCGGTTTTGTGCCAAAAGAAGCGCATCAAAAAGGAAAGATGGATATTGGTACGATTGCTGTTGATGCAATTT
>CAZRBQ010000014.1:4305-7280 GCA_964598385.1 uncultured Candidatus Saccharibacteria bacterium | reverse complement strand
AACAAACCATAATCGTTTGCGAATGATTATTGAAACTGACGGAACAATCTCACCACGTGAGGCACTTGAGCAGTCAATTACAATAATGATTGAACAACTTAAAGCTATGGTTGATATTCCATCAAATGATTCAATTGAACTACCTTCAGTCTCAGCAGCACATGTTTCAGTAGAAGATACTGTAACTACAGATGAAAAGAAGGAAGATATGACTGATATCATGAAAACTCGAATTGACACTCTCGAACTTTCGACACGTACACTAAATGCACTTACAGATGCTGGTATTCGAACAGTAGGGGGGATAGCACGAAAAAAGAAAGAAGATTTATTAGAAATTGAAGGAATTGGCGAAAAAGGTATTCAAGAAATTCGTCGAGCACTTTCAAATTTTGGTATTACCCTAAAGTAACTTATATTGTATGCGTCATCATAATAAAAACAGAAAATTCGGACGATCAAAAAATCAGCGTACTGCACTTATGAAAGGACTTGCGCTCTCGCTTATTAAGCATGGGCGTATTGAGACGACGCTTGCTAAAGCAAAAGAACTTCGTCCATATGTAGAGAAAATGGTCACACGTTCAAAAAGCGATACTCTTGCAGGTCGTCGTATAATTGCTGCACGACTTGGTAATCAAAAAGAAGCGACAACAAAACTCTTTGTTGAAATTGGCCCGAAATACAAGGAACGACCAGGTGGTTATACACGAATTATCAAGCTTGCGCCTCGTAAGACCGACGGTAGTCCAATGGCGATTATCGAATTTGTATAAATTCAAAAAATAGGGTAGTATACGAACACTTTTATGGAACACACAATTGATGCAACAAATAAAGCATTAGGACGAACTGCCTCACAAGCAGCGGCACTTCTTATGGGAAAACAAACTGCTGATTTTGCCCGAAACAAAGTTTCTGGTGTAAAAGTGCATATAATTAATGCATCAAAGATAAAAAAGACAGACAAGAAGATGCGAGAGACTGTATTTCGAACTTATACTGGATACCCTGGTGGCTTACGAGAGAGCACTATGGCAGAGATTGTGACAAAAAAGGGTTACACTGAACTTTTCAGACAAGCTGTATCCGGAATGCTTCCAACAAACACGCTACGCTCAAAAATTATTAAAAATCTTACAATCTCTGAATAATAGTTATGGCTACGAAAGCAAACAAATATATCGAAGCGGTTGGACGTCGTAAAACGGCAGTGGCACGCGTGAGAATTACTGAATCATCTAAGCAACATTTTGCTATAAATGGTCGTGATCTTTCAGAATATTTTCCAACGATAGCTTTACAGCGCGCTGCAACAGGTGCACTTGATGTTTCAGAAGCCCCAAAGCTTGAAGTTACAGCTCATGTTGTTGGTGGAGGTATTCATGCACAAGCAGAGGCGGTACGTCATGGGGTTGCACGAGCATTAGTTGTTCTTGATTCTGAAAAGAAGACAACAATTAAAAAAGCAGGTTTTCTAAAGCGTGATCCACGCATGAAAGAACGACGTAAATTCGGTTTGAAAAAAGCTCGAAAAGCTCCACAGTGGAGCAAGCGTTAATAAAAGCCCCGTCTCGGGGCTTTTATGTTGAAAGAAATTAGTAGCTCAGTATAATAAACATTATGCAAGAAGAAAATCAGATACATCAATCAAATACAGACGCAGATACAACAAAAGCTGATGAAGTAGTATCATCTACAGAGGCAGATGTTTCAATTGAAGAATTTGAATTTACTGAAGATGGTGAAGAAGATCTTCGGGCGACTTTAAAAAAACTGCGAAAGGAGCAAAAACAACTTAAAGCTGAAAAGCAAGAATATCTCACAAATTGGCAACGAGAACGTGCTGATTTTGTGAATTATAAAAAAGATGAAGAAGTGAGAAGAAAGGATGCAATGCGCCTCATGCAAGAAAAAATTACAACTGAATTACTGCCAATAATGGATTCATACGATATGGCATTTGCAAACAAGGAAGCATGGGAAAAGGTTGATAAAAACTGGCGTGTAGGGGTTGAGTATATACATCAGCAATTATTAAAAGTGCTTGCAGATCATGGTATGCAAGAAATAGTTGTTTCTGTTGGAGACACATTTGATCCAACAGTACATCAACCAATGTCAATGGTACAGTGTAGTGAACAATCAAAAGATCATACTATTGCATCAATTGTTCAAAAAGGGTATCGGGTTGGCGAAAGAATTATTCGGCCAGCGCGAGTAACTGTATTTGAGTTTAAAGATTAAAACTTTCAATAAAAAATTTTTCAGAATCTTCATCAAGACTTTGTGTGACAACAATGAGTAATTCATTGGTGAGCCCAAGGTCTTTTTTAATGTTAGAGAAAAAGTGTTCAAAAGGGAATGGAGAAATCCAAACTGAATTCTTAAGGCAGACAAAACCAGCTTTTTTTAATAAATAGCGTAGTGCTTCTCGTTCGTTTTTCCTATTTTCTGGCACATCGAGAATAATCATCCTCCATTTACCATCCCATGATCCAGTTATGGGAAAGGATGCATTTGAAAGTTCGTCGCGATAGAGTTTCTCTCTTCCTTCGTTTGTGATGCGTACATAGGAGGTTGGTTCATTTGTAATTAATTCAGCAAAGCCACTATCAAGAACATTTTTAATAGCTCTCGTAATGGCATAGCTTGGTTTGCTTTTGCCCTTAAAATCATCAGAAATAGCTGAAAAAGCTGTTTTTTTAAGAACTTCAATAGATACCGCCTTTTTACGGCTTAGGGCCTTTAAAACAGCATTTTGGGGGTTGCTTTTCTTTTTCACATCAGTATATTATTATACAGCAGTAATTTTGACAAGTATTTAGCGACCGCAAAAAGCTTGTAAAATGTGGATAACTATACTATATTATAAACATATGGCAAAGAATACAGATTATTCTAAAAAAATACTTAAAATACTGGCGGACAAGCCGGCGCTTATTGTTTCTGAAATTAATTCTCACCTCTCCCCA
>CAZRBQ010000014.1:0-4295 GCA_964598385.1 uncultured Candidatus Saccharibacteria bacterium | reverse complement strand
GCTAAATACTTGTCAAATTAATTTTAGTTAATATAATAATAGATTATAAGTTAGTGATTACAATACTATGTCGAAAATAATTGGAATAGATTTAGGTACAACAAACTCAGCGGTTGCCATTATAGAAGGTGGACAACCTAAAATTATTGAAAATATTGAAGGGAATCGAACGACACCTTCTGTTGTTGCGATTGGTAAGACTGGCGATAGACTTGTTGGTCTTGTTGCAAAGCGTCAAGCTGTGACAAATCCTGAAAATACTATTTATGGTATTAAGCGATTTATGGGCCATAGATTTGAAGACCCTGAAATTCAAAAAGATCGCTCGACAATACCATATAAAATTCAACAAGGTGAAAATGGTGGTGCTGAAGTAAAAATGTCAGATAAATGGTATCGACCTGAAGAAATTTCAGCAATGATTCTTGCAAAAATTAAAGCTGACGTAGAGGCTAAACTCGGAGAAAAAATTACCGAGGCTGTAATCACTGTACCTGCGTACTTTAATGATGCACAACGTAAAGCTACAAAAGATGCGGGTGCAATCGCAGGTCTTGATGTAAAACGTATTATTAATGAGCCAACAGCAGCAGCTCTTGCTTATGGTTTTAATACAAAGAAAAACGAAAAAATTGTTGTGTATGACTTTGGAGGAGGAACTTTTGATGTTTCGGTGCTAGAAGTTGGTGATGATGTGATAGAAGTGAAATCAACTGATGGAGATTCGCACATGGGTGGAGAAGATATTGATCAAAAGATCATTAAGTGGATTGCAGAAGAATTTAAAAAGAGTAATGCTGTTGATCTTACAAAAGACACACTTGCGTTACAGCGATTGAAGGAAGCTGCAGAAAAAACAAAGCATGAACTTTCAACAACACTTGAATCAGAAATAAACATCCCATTTATTACGATGGGAGGTGATGGACCACAACACTTGCTCATGAAAATGACTCGCGCACAGCTTGAATCTCTTGCTGGGGAATATATTGATCGGGCAATAGAAATTACTCGTCGTGCTGTAGAAGCAAGCCCATTTAAGCTTTCTGAAATTAATGAAATTATTATGGTGGGTGGCCAGACTCGAATGCCTGCGATTGTTGAATCAGTTAAAAAATTGTTTGGAAAAGAACCAAATCGATCTATTAATCCTGACGAAGTTGTAGCGCTTGGTGCAGCTGTGCAGGGCGGTGTGTTAAAAGGCGAAGTTCGTGATGTTCTTCTGCTTGATGTGATTCCACTTTCGTTGGGAATTGAAACATTGGGAGGTGTTGCAACTAAACTTATCGAACGTAATACAACTATTCCAACTTCAAAATCTCAAGTATTTTCAACAGCAGCTGATAATCAAACTTCCGTTGAAATCCATATTACGCAAGGTGAGCGACCAATGGCTTCGGATAATAAATCGCTAGGGCGTTTTATCTTGGATGGAATTCCACCTGCTCCACGAGGTATACCTCAGGTAGAAGTAACTTTTGATGTTGACGCGAACGGAATTCTTAACGTAACAGCTAAAGATAAGGCGTCAGGTAAAACTCAATCAATTCGCATTGAAGCAAGTTCAGGGCTTTCTGAAGCTGATATTAAGAAAATGCAAGATGATGCGTTGGTTCACGCAGAGGAGGATAAAAAGAAAAAAGAAGCAGTTGATATTAAAAATACTGCTGAAATGTTAATCTTTACTGCGGAAAAATCATTAAAGGATGCGGGTGAAAAAATAAGCGAAGAAATAAAGAAAGAAGTAACAGACAAAATTGAGTCATTAAAAAAAGCAAAAGAAGGTAGTGATAGTGATCTTATTAAAAAAGAAACTGAGTCTCTCTCAGAGTCTCTCTCAAAGATAGGTGAGGCGATGTATAAGGGTGGAGAAAATGCAGCAGCAGGAACAACTGCAGAGCCACAAAATCCTGAAGTGCGCGACGCTGAGGTGAATGAAGGAGATACAAATCAAAAATAATACAAAACCCCTCATTATGAGGGGTTTTGTATTATTGGTATACTTTACAGATGACTACAAATACATCGTCAGTAGTAAAAGCAATTGTAAGCATCATATTTGTACTGGTTGCAACATTGTTGCTTTTGTTCTACAACAAACCTTCTGAAAAAAAAGAAGCACTTTTTGAATTGTATAAAAAAACCCCACAAGAGCTTGGCCTTGCATCCACTGAATGGGGAAATTATATTTCATTACTTCCAAATCAACAAAAAATTCTTGTAAATGGGAATAATGATACTATGCTCTATCTACTTGATATTTATACAGGAACAACGATAACACTACGCGGGAAACCATTTTTAAATTCTATAAATGATACACACATTATTTCACTTGAGGGTTCGGGGACAGTACACTTTTATGATCTAGTTTCCTCAATGGAACATTCACTTTCATTTCCAGGACTTGTGTATACCGCAGTGATTTCTCCAGACAATGAGTATGTAGCACTTTCGACTCAATATGGAATACGAATTGTCTCACTTAAAGATTATTCAGTTAGTGAACTTTCTAAAAATAATCAAGATGCTGCACTTGCATGGATGAATAATGCAAGAGAAATACTCGGTTATCGGCAAACAAAAGAAAATTTAAGTGAAGCAGGGTTTGGTAGAGTGCTGGTCGTGTGGGATATTACCAAAAAAACTTATAAAGATATTGCCGTTGATTTTCCTTCTTCAGCGCTTCGCTATATTGAATGGGTAGTACCTGATGTACTTGCGAGAGTAAATGCAGGTTTTGATGACGGTTCTTATGATTATACGCTAGACTTAGAAAACAATTTTGTAGCAGATCTTGGAGAAACATCAGGGATGGTTCCGGGTGGGACAACTATTGATTTAGACCGAAAAGAATTTATTGCTGTCGGAAAGGAATATAGTGATATAAATGGAAAAATTTCTATCGAAAATGTTGCGCTAAAGAAAAATATGAAAGGAACAGTCGTTGCACGTGTGAAATTCAGTGATACAGATGAACGAAAAGGAGTTATTCCAATTGATGAGAATACAATTGCTTATACGAAACCTGTATTTAGCAGTGATAATAAGCAATGGACATCACAAGTTGTATTATTATCATTCAGTACAGCAAAAGAAAAAATACTTGGTACCTATCCTGGTGAAATTCTTTCTCTTGTTCATCTTAAAGAAATGCAGTCATTGTTATTTGCAACACCAAAAGGGCTTCAGAGAGTACGTTATTAGAAAAACTTCACAATGAGACTTGATCAGTATCTTGTTTTTAAAAAATATTTTATCAGTAGGCACCAAGCACATGAACATATTATTACTGGTGGTGTTTTAGTGAATGGAGAACCATGCATAAAATCATCGTATGCAGTAAAAGAAAATGATGTTATTACTGCCAATAAACAACGTTTTGTTTCGCGCGCCGGACATAAGCTTGAAGCAGTATTACAGCATTGGAAAATTTCTCTTCAAGGAAAATCTGTGCTCGATATTGGTTCATCAACAGGCGGGTTTGTTGATTGTGCCTTGCAATATGGTGCGCGACGTGTCTATGCCGTAGATGTTGGCATTCATCAGTTAAGTACAAAGTTAAAAAATGATTCCCGTGTTGTGTCTATTGAACACACAGACATTCGTGAATATAAAACAGTAGAACGATTTGATGTTATTACTGTTGATGTCTCTTTTATATCTCTTGAAAAAATAATTCCAGAATTAGGACGTTTTATTGTCGATAATGGCTCATGTATACTTTTGATTAAACCACAATTTGAAGTTGGAAAAGAAAATATCGGAAAAGGTGGTCTTGTGAAAGATAAAAAAATGTTAGCCTATGCCCAGCAGAAAGTCACTGAAATGATGATTCGTTATCATTTTATTCCGCAAGGTCCATGCATTATTTCACCACTAAAAGGAGGGGAGGGGCAGATTGAATATCTAGGGTACTATTGTCTTGATACAGGTGCATAACTTTTTTTTGTGTAGTGATAAGATGATAAAAGGTCTAACTATTATTCTTACTTAAGAATAGCTATTTATGAATTATATTGTTGAAGAATCTCGATTTTCTCGTTTTTTATTTGCCAATACAAAAATGTCTTTTGTGTGGTTACTTGTTCGTTTATATGTAGGATATGAATGGTTAATGGCAGGTATAAGCAAGGTAACTAATCCGGTTTGGGTTGGAGCAGATGCCGGCGGTGCGGTAACCGGATTTGTAAATGGGGCATTAGTAAAAACAGCGGGCGCACACCCAGATGTTATGCAATGGTATGCATCCTTTCTAAAATCGGTGGTTTTACCACACGCGTCACTTTGGTCGC
>CAZRBQ010000013.1:0-14077 GCA_964598385.1 uncultured Candidatus Saccharibacteria bacterium | reverse complement strand
AGTTGTAGATGATTTGCAAGCAGGATTTTCAATTTCAGGAGCTCTTAGTAAACATCCAAGAGTCTTTTCTGATTTTTACGTAAATATGGTTAAAGCAGGCGAGGAGTCAGGTAAACTATCACAAACATTTTCGTATCTTGCAGATTATCTTGATCGCCAATATGAACTTACCACCAAAACACGCAATGCACTTATCTATCCAGCTTTTGTGATTACTGTGTTTATTGCTGTAATGGTGCTCATGCTTGTTATGGTTATCCCTAAGTTGTCAGCACTAATTATTGAGTCAGGACAAGACGTACCTGTGTACACAAAAATTATCATTGGCATATCAAACTTCTTCGTTGATTACGGTATATTCTTTGGTATTGCACTCATTATTGCAATCATTTGGCTTGCATTTATGGCTCGAACAGAGAAGGGAAAAATAACGATAGATGGAATGAAGCTTACCGTGCCATTGTTCGGCGCACTGTTTAAAAAACTCTACCTCTCACGAATATCTGACAATATGGACACAATGCTTTCTGCAGGTATTCCGATTGTTCGATCAATCGAAATTACCGGAAGTGTCGTGGGAAATCGCGTTTATGGTGAAATAATGAAAGCAACATCAGAAGCGGTAAAAAGCGGTAGTTCATTTTCAGATGCACTCGGGCGCCATGAAGAAATGCCTGCAATCTTGATCCAAATGATTAAAGTGGGTGAAGAAACAGGTTCAGTAACAAATATTCTTAAGACACTCGCTCGTTTCTATAAGAGAGAAGTCGATGAGGCTGTTGATACGCTTGTTGGCTTGATTGAACCAGTGATGATTGTCGTGCTTGGTGTTGGCGTCGGTGTTCTCCTTTCTGCAATTCTAATCCCAATTTACAATATTGCTTCTTCAATTCAATAATTTTCCACATATTTCTATGGGCAGGTGCTCTCTGGGTGTATACTATAGGAGTATATTACTAGATTATTCTTTGGGTGCTATATTCTATGGAAACATATCGAAAATATAAAGGTTCACGTGGTTTTACGTTGATCGAACTTCTTGTGGTCGTAGCTATCATTGGTATTCTCGCTGCGGTTGTGCTTGCTTCGCTTAATACT
Source organism: uncultured Candidatus Saccharibacteria bacterium (assembly GCA_964598385.1). GTDB lineage: Bacteria > Patescibacteriota > Minisyncoccia > Phycocordibacterales > UBA9973 > CALRHK01. Next base: position 12,979 of record CAZRBQ010000013.1, on the reverse strand, counting down.
GCTCGAGGCAAGGGTCGTGATGCAGCGATTAAGTCAGACCTTGCAAATGCTCGTGCGCAGGCTGAAATTTATTTTGATACTAATAACTCAAGTTATGCAAACTTGTGTGATAGTACTACCCCAATAACTGGAACATCATTGGGTGATGCAAAATATAATTTCTGGAAACAAGTAACAGCTGCAATGGATAATTCTCCAAATCCTGCAGGCGGACTTACTCGAGGTAACTGTAATTCAGATGCAAACTCATGGGCAGTATCAGTAGGGCTCAATGCAGTCTCGGGAAATTCGTGGTGTGTTGACTCAAATGGTTTCTCGAACATTGGTTCGCCATCTGCATCATCACCGTTTCAATGTAATTAATTGTAATAACAACACCGCCTACGGGCGGTGTTTTGTTTTGCACAGAAAAATAATACGGTGAAGTAATTTTTGCTATACTGTTAGGGTGATTGCATTACTTTTTATTCTTATAACATTCCTCTTCGGCACCTTTGTGGGAAGTTTTTTGAATGTAGTCATTTTTCGTTTTAATACAGGGAGAACTCTTGGTGGTAGGTCACGTTGTCAAAGTTGTGGTAAAACACTTCGCGCACATGAGCTTGTACCTGTACTCTCATATTGTGTTCAGCGGGGGAAATGTACAACATGTAGTGCACGTATCTCACCTCAATATCCAATAGTTGAAGCGCTTACAGGATTACTTTTTACTGCAGTCTTTTGGAAATATCAGTTTTTTCTAGTAACATTCTTCCCATATTTTTTGGTTGTCGCTGGTTATAGTATTTTACTTTTCGTACTCTTTTTGATTATCTTCTTTTACGATATACGGCATCAAATTATCCCAAATACCATTGTCTATCCTCTTATTGCACTTTCTTTCTTCGCACCGTTTGTGTATTCAAACACTGCACTGATTCCATACACATGGTCATTGCTTACTTTTATCAGTGGTCCGCTTGTTGCATTACCATTATTTTTACTGTGGGCATTTTCAAAAGGACAATGGCTTGGTTTTGGTGATGTGAAGCTTGCTGTTGCGATCGGTTATTTACTTGGTGTCAGCGCCGGTTTTGCTTCGCTTATGATTGGTTTTTGGATTGGCGGTATTGTCGGTATTATACTTTTGGTTGTACATCGTAATAGGAAAAAAGTAACAATGAAAACCGCTCTACCATTTGCACCGTTTTTGATTGTTGGTTGTGCGCTCGCATTCTTTTTTGAAATTAACCTTGCTAGTCTTGTTGGTCTTTTGCAATAGGTATGTCATTTCTTAAAACAATTCACAATGATACCCGTGGGCTTACATTTCTTGAGCTTATGGTGGTTATTGCGATTTTTGGAATGATTGCGGGTGTTGTGTTGTTTAATTTTAAAGATTTCACCGGTGGGGTTAATTTACAAAATACTTCACAAGAAATAGCGCTCAGGATTATGCAATCCCAGCGTTATGCAATATCTGGTAATATTTCTGGAGGCGCAGCTACAACACCATCGCTTTCAGTTCGACCAACGTACGGTGTTTATTTTGATTTAAATGGTACAAATTCAACAGCACCATTTAATTCAAATATTGACCCACGCAAACAGTTTGTTTTCTTTGTTGATAGTGATGGTGACGGTGTGTTTGATCGAAATACTTGTGGTGCAGGGAATGCGGGAACTATTGAATGTCTTGATCTTATCACAATCAATTCAGGAGATTATATAAGTGATATTTGTATTAATGAGAAAAGTGGTACTGACACAAAGTGTACAAGCACTGGAGATATTGATATGCCAATTAATATTACTTTCAAGCGACCATTTCCAGATGCTCATTTTGCTGGACTTGATGCCGTGCAGGGTATTACTTCAGGAGGAATTCCAGTTATTGTTGATGATATGTCGATCAAGGTTTCATCGCTCCGTGGTTTATCAAAGGCAATTATTATTTGGACTACAGGACAAATAAGCGTTGAATCAGTAAATTAATTTATATGTATAAAAAAGCATCGCAGGGTTTTACATTAATTGAAATAATGATATCGATTGCAATTTTTACTATTGTAATGACTGTGGGGGTTTCTGCAGTGCTTAATGCAAACGCAATTCATAAAGTAAATCAAAGCCAGCGATCATTAATGGACAATCTTAACTTTGTTATGGAAGATATGTCACGTAATATTCGCCTTGGTTCAAATTATTTTTGTTTGAACACTGGAGGTTTATATGATGTTGCGATAACTCAAACAGCTGATCCAATTACTGGTGCACCAACAAATGATTGTCAAAGCGGTGGTTCAGCACTTGCGCTTGAGCCTATGGAAGGAAGAGCTTCTGACATGTTTGATCAGGTTGTATACGTTATCGCTTCAGAAATACCAAACGGTCCAACCTGCGACGAAGATCATCCATGTAAGGTTTGGAAATCAACTGATGGTGGTGAGACATTCCTTAATATCACCCCTGCGGAAGTTGTCATTGACCCAGCACGTTCAGGGTTTTCAGTATTTGGTACCGCAACATCATTATCTGGAGATGTAACACAACCAGCAGTACTTATTCGGCTTGCGGGTACAATTCGATATAAAAGTGTACTCACACCGTTTGACGTTCAAACATCAATAACACAACGAGCAACAGATTTTTAATATGAAAACAAAAGCTACATTATCAAAAGGTTTTACTCTCATTGAGACTCTTGTTGCGCTCCTTATTTTTTCATCTGCGATTACTGGTATTTTAGTGCTAACAGGCCAAGGCGTTCTCAGTACAAACTATGCAAAAAATCGCCTTACGGCAGGTTTTCTTGCACAAGAGGGGATTGAACTTATTCGTTTTGTGCGAGATAGTGCAATGATCGGAGCGCCTTCAACCGGCTGGAATGATTTTATATCGACCGTAGGTTCACTTCCATGCGGGGAGGCAACAAATGGTTGTACGATTGATTCGTCGGTATTATCTGCACCAGATGTTGCCTCGCGATACACCTATCTTGTTCCATGTACAACAACAGGAGGGTGTCCGCTCTATTACACTGATACGACTGGATATAATACTACAGAAGTAGGAAGTCCTTCGCTTTACAAACGAACTATAACTCTTGAAGTTGTATCATTACCTTCATCAAATTTTTTACGTATAACTTCAACCGTTACGTGGACGCAGGGTCAGACAGAAAAAATTGTTTCAGCAACAGAAAATTTATTTGATTGGGTTGTAATACCATAGGTATGAATACATATGATCACAAAAATGAAAAAGGGTTTGTAATACTTTTTGCGATTTTGGTATCTGCAATAGTGCTTGCCATAGCGATTGGAATTTCAAATATCGCATATAAAGAAATCCTTTTATCGGCATCAGCTCGAGAATCACACTATTCATTTTTTGCTGCAGATACGGGTGCTGAATGTGCACTACACTACGATTTGAAGCTTGATTTATTTGCAGCAGATTCGCTGACTGCAGGACCTGTTGATGTTACTTGTGATGGTGTTACTACGTACACTGTTTTTCCTTCTGTTGGTTCAAATAATGAAGTAAGTTATGCATTTATTGATTCATCGCTCCCAAATAATGGAAGCTTTGAACTTATAAGTCCTCGAGCAGGTGCATTGGGTGGAACACAGCAATTATGTAACCGTACAGTAGTTACAAAACACGTTCCTGTGCCTGACCCAAACGATCCAACAAACAACTCATTACTTGAAACACGTATTGATTCGTATGGATATAACGTTCCGTGCAGTGAGCTTTCTTCAACAAATAATCGACGGGTTGTTGAGCGACGTATTTATGTACACTACTACGAGAATCTTCCGTAGTACTCCCAAAATGAAAGAAAAAGAGTACAATATCCACGATGGAAGATAAAGAAGTAAAGAAACGAATACAGGCTCTAGTAAAAGAGATTAGTGATCTTCGGTATCGTTATCACGTAGAAAATGATCCGACAGTAACAGACGACGTGTACGATTCTCTTACTCGAGAGTTGCACATGCTTATAAATAAGCACCCGAACTATGCATCACTTGCAGAGAAGGTTGATCGTGTTGCGGGGAGGCCACTTGCAGTATTTAAAAAAGTAAAACATGACGTGCGAATGCTTTCTCTTAATGATGCATTTTCACGTGAGGAAGTGGCAGAATGGACAAAACGAATTGCAAAACTTATTAAAGATACACCACATTATTTTTGTGAATTAAAAATGGACGGACTCGCGGTTTCTCTTGTTTATGAGAATGGTATTTTTATTCGTGGTGCAACTCGAGGAGATGGTTATAGCGGTGAAGATATCACTGAAAATTTAAAAATGATCACTATGATACCTCTTGTGCTACCGGAAGGTGCACCTTCGTATATTGAAGTACGAGGGGAAGTTGTTATGGCGCGTCGCATTTGGAAAAAATTAAACGAGATACAAAAAAAGGAAGGGAAACCACTATTTGCAAATACTCGTAATGCTGCAGCAGGTTCTGTGCGACAACTAGATCCAGCATTAACAAAGGCACGACAGTTAGATTTTTTTGCTTATGATATTGTTTCTATTCGTGGTGGTAATTCACCAAAAACACATAGTGGAAAACATGAGTTATTACACAAGCTTGGTTTTGTATCGACACGATTTGAAAAGCGTGTCGATACGCTTGCAGAAATATATACATGTATTGATGAAGTAGAAAAATTCCGTGAAAATTTTGCGTATGGTACAGATGGGTTGGTAATTATGGTTGATGAACTTGCTCTTCAAGAGGACCTTGGTGTTGTCGGTAAAGCACCACGGTACGCACTTGCATATAAATATCCTGCAGAGAAAGCAACTACTCTCGTTACAGATATTACCGTGAACGTTGGGAGAACAGGTGTTTTGACTCCTGTAGCACATTTCTCACCTACATTTGTTGCGGGGTCAACTGTATCAAAAGCAACCTTGCACAATATGGAACAAATTTCACGTCTTGATATCCGTATTGGTGATACGGTTGTTATACAGAAAGCTGGAGATGTTATTCCTGAAGTTGTTGAGGTTTTACAAAGAATGCGTACGGGGAAAGAAAAAATATTTACAATGCCACAAAACTGTCCTGTGTGTGGCGGTGCTGTTGCTGTACGAAAAGCAGATTCAAAAAAGGACGGAAAAAGTGTTGGTTTTTTTTGTTCAAACAAAAAATGTCCTGCTCAGAATCAGAGAGGTATAGAACATTTTGTAAAAGTTTTTGAAATATATGAAGTTGGTCCGAAAATAATCGCTCGATTAAAAGATGAGGGTTTAATTTCAGACGCTGCAGATCTTTTTACGCTTGAACATGCTGATCTCGCAGGACTCGAACGTTTTGGTGTAAAATCAGCAACAAATATTATTGAAGAAATTAATTCAAAGAAAAAAGTTCCATTATGGAGGTTTCTTTATTCGTTAGGTATTTTGCATGTCGGAGAAGAGACTGCAAAAGAATTAGCGAACCACTTCCATACATTAGAACAGACAATGAATGCAACTGAGAATAATTTACAAGCAATGCAAAATATTGGCCCAGTAGTATCAAAAAGCGTTATTGAGTATTTTAGCAATCAAAGCAATAAAAAGTTTATACAAAAGTTATTAAACAATGGTGTTATTGTTGAGAGGGCGCAAAAACAAACGGGAGTTTTTAGTGGAAAAACATTTGTGTTAACAGGAACACTTCCTACGCTCTCGCGAGAGCAGGCAAAAGAGATAATACTTCGTCATGGTGGAAAAGTTGCAAATACAGTTTCAAAAAATACTAATTATGTTCTATCAGGAGAAAATGCGGGAAGTAAATATGATGCTGCTCAGGCATTAGGGGTTGCAATAATTGACGAAGAGTATTTTCGTACAATGATTAAATAAAAAAAAGCGCACCTTTGGTGCGCTTTTGTATTACTGTTGACTGTGAGAGGCATATCGTGCAAGCCGTTTGAATGCCTCAGGAATAAGTCCGCTATATTCATCGTCGTAGGTTGAAAATAAACTATCATTTGTAATTTGACCTACAAATAGAAGATTATTGCCATCTGGTCGCAAGATAAGGATGCGTTCAACAGGTTTTTTGCCGTTGATCGCAAAAAGAAATTTTTTTGAAAACGAGACATGTACAATATAAGTATACTCACCCGTGCTGTCTCTAGTGGGGCGCACCTTTCCTTTTTCAAGCAAGAAGGATGTTACCAATTCAAATGTAGCACTGTCGGTAGCCATCATTGGTTTTAATGCAATTGCTGAAATTGGTGGTGGTTCTTTGACTGCTTTTTGCTTTCCGCAACTTGCAAACAAGACTATGCTCACAAGTATGTAAACAAGCGAGAGGAATGTTTTCATGAACAGGTTTTCTGATATAGTACAATCAAAAATCAGAAAAGTCAAATAAAAAACAGGCATTATATAATGCCTGTTTTTTATAAGAATAAGTTATTAGATGTACCAGTCTCTAGAAATACAAGGGCCTGCTGGAGGATAACTAATGACTTGCCACTGGCCAAGACTTGCATACCACATATACCAAGTATTCGTTGATGGAACATGTACAAAACTCATATTTCCATAACACCAATAAGAAACTATATGTAACTCAGTACTCATTGGAACTCCTGCGAGGTCAAAATTCTTTTGCATTTTGCTCTCATCAAATGGGGCGGTGTCTGGGTTCCCAACCGTGCTCATGGTGAGCGCTTTAATATAAAGTTGTTGCTCCTCTGTTGGCTTCTCAACTATTTGAAGTTTTGCCTCAGATGCAGAACCTTTAAGTACTTCTGTTGATACTTTCATTGAACGTGAATAATAACCAATACCAATTCCGATCGAAAGAACAATGAGCACAATAAGTATATTTTTTGTAGTCATACTATATATTATGATGAATTATTTCGACTCATATAGTATACGACGGTGTGTTATGTTTGTCAGGCAACTTGTACACAGGTGTATTGTAGCGTTTCATTTTACAATAGAAGCATATGAAGAAAAGCAAGAAGCCACTATGGATAGTGGTCGTTGTGATTGTGCTAGTAGTACTCCTTAGTGCTTCGATTGCATTAAACAGACAAGTTAAGTCACTTTCCGAAAAACTTTCGGCGCTTGTTTCTACTGGCCCACAGATTACTAATCAAGTCTATATAAATGTAACTCAAACAAAAGCGACAATACTTTGGGATACTGATCGAATTGCAACAACTCAAATTTCTCTTGGCACAAGCGCATCAAACCTAACGCTTCTTAATGAATATAATACACCTGCTTCACAAAATGGCTCGATCTCACATCGATACGATCTTGCACAGCTAACACCATGTACTCGATATTACTTCCGATTAATTTCAAGTGACACTGCTGGAAATAAAACCACATCAGCAACATATTCGCTCGACACTCGAGGCTGTGGTCAATCTGGAGGGGATGTTACTGCACCTGCTCCGGTAACAAATTTTCGTGTTGTAAGTAGTACTCCAACTTCAGTAACTTTGGCATGGGATAGGGCGACTGATCCAAGTGGCATTTATCGCTACTATATTTTTGGTGGAAATGGTGACATGGGTAATAGACAACAACTCGCTATTGTTAGTGGTTCACTAACAAATTTCACAATAGAAAATCTTACTGCAGGTGCAACGTATAGTGGAGAATATGGTTCAACTGCAGGGTTTATGATCCAAGCAGTTGATAATGCAAATAATTTTAGTGAGCCGTCTGGTCGACTTACTGTTGTCATGCCAGCCCTTGTAAGTAATGTTGCACCTACAACAACAATGTCAGCAGTAACAGGGTGGTGGACAAATTCACAAATTTCAATACCACTTACATGTACCCCTGGTTCTGGTACTACCTGTACAGCAACTTACTATAAATATATTTCAAGTACTACTGCGTCATGTCCGTCAGCAGATCCAACAACATATACACAAGGAACAACTGCTGTTATTGTGGACCAAGGGCTGTATGATCTTTGTTTTTGGTCACAAGGTTCAAATAGTGTACGAGAGACTCCGCGACGTATTGGACCTTTTGGGATAGATAAAACAAAACCAACAGGACAGATAACATATCCAACAGCAAATCTTTTGGTGCAAGGCGTTATGACAGTTACGACAAGCGCAGCGGACGCGCTTTCGGGTGTCCAGCGGGTACTCCTTTCTGTTGATAGTAAGCCACCTGAGACTGTATCGATTCCACCGTATAGTTTTACTGTCGATACAGGTACCCTTACTGAAGGCTCACATAATTTAATTATTACTGTTTATGATAATGCTGGAAATCAGTCGAGTTCATCACGAATTTATTTTACTGTTGAACGATGTGATACTTTACTTACAAACAGGTCAACGTTTTCTTCAACGTTAAATCCAACAGGTAATCCAATTGGAGGTGGTAAGTGTTATCGAAGTATTATAAATAGATCTTCGGCAAATAGAATTGTTGCAACACGCGCTGATTTGATAAGCGCTCTTGCGCAAGCAACACCTGGGCAGACAATTTATGTTGATGATTCAGCAGTAATTGATCTTACAGGCTCCGCACCGCTTACAATTCCTGGAGGTGTTACGTTGGCATCTGGACGAGGTAAAAGTGGTTCACAAGGTGCACTTTTATATTCAAATTCATACTATTCGAGTGATGTACCATTGTTTACAACAGGAGGTAACAATGTGCGCTTGACCGGATTGCGTATTCGAGGACCTTATGAAGGTATTGGTGACCACGATTACAGTGCTGGTTATGCGCTTGCATTTAAAAATAATCATTCAAACACTGAAATCGATAATAATGAATTTTGGGCTTGGCAAAAATGGGCAATATGGCTTTATAAGATTGGTGGCTCAAATAATCAAAACGGCGCACGAATTCACCATAACTATTTCCATGACACAATGAACAACGGTTACGGTTATCATATTTGGGTTGGTGGAGCAGGTTCTGAGTCAAATGTTCTTGCAACTATCGAAGGAAATCTTTTTGGTTCAAGTAGAGAAGTAGTTGATGCACATTCGGGGGCACATAGCTATACCTTTACTCATAATGTAGTAATGGACAATCATCTTTATCGAAATGTATTGCGGCATGGCGGTTCGGAATGTCCCGGTTTGCGTGGTCTTTCTGGTGATGTAACAAAAATTATTGAAAATCTTTTCTTTACACAGGACGACATGGAGTCTGTAACTATTGGTACTCCACGAACTGCAACTGGAAGTTATCAAGTTATTGGTAATTGGTTTCAAGTAAGCAATCCTGCAAATCAAAATGAAATTCCTGCATACACAGGTTTATGCGACGCATCAACAGCAACTTTTAGTGAATTACTGCCAAGTCAGGCACAAACACGAGATAGTCGGGTGATTATTTCTGGTAATTATATTAATGCACAAGGTAGAAGTTTGCCTGTTGCGTCATTTACAGCAAGTTCAACTTCACCGACTGAGGGTCAAACGGTTACTTTTGATGCAAGTGCAAGTAGTGATCCTGGTGGCACTGGTATTTTGCATTACCGTTGGCGTTTTGCAGATGGTGAGGGTGCATTTGCTGGTGGATCAAACGATCTTGCTTATCGAGCAAATGAGCGTTGGGATGTAAAAACAACAAGTTATACATTTACAAAACCAGGATATTACGATGTTGAGCTCGTGGTGTTTAACGCATACGGTATTCCAAGTGAGAAGACATATAAGAAAATTTACGTTCAACCATCAGCATCACGCGGACAACGAGTACTTACTGCATGGGTAAAAGATTCATATGATAGAAACGCAATGCCTGGTAGATATGAACAACAACTCGTACTCTATGATGTTTCAGGAAATACACTCACAAATCCTGTTGTTGTGTGGAGAAAGGATGTAAATGGGGTGCAAGGATGGACACAGGCAGTTGTAAACCTTGATACAATTCCAAACCTCACCTTGGTAGGTAGGCAAAAAGCTGTCGGGTATCGTCTTATCGCTGTTGGACAACCTACAGGTCCACAAGGTGTTGAGGGTGAACTTTGGACATGGGTAGATAATATGTATGTTTTTGGCTCTGTTACAAAAATCCAAGACCCTGGTTTTGAGATTGATGGAGGACCTACTTCACCATGGCGAGCGCAAGTTAATAATATGTCGAGTATGTTTGTACATGAAATGATGCGTGGCGGAGAATCATCGTTTAGGCTCAGATATGGTGACGGCACTGCACCGATTGGAACAGCAAGCGTCATCTATCAAACAATCCAATTTTAAACAAAGCCATCCGCAAGGGTGGCTTTTCTGTATTCTCATTGCAAAATATGGTATTGTAGCCCTATGGAATTACATGATGTACAAAAGTTGGCAAAGCTTGCCCGAATAGATATTCCAGAAGCTGAACAGAAAGCATTTCTTGATAATCTTCAATCCATATTGGATTATGTTGGTCAAATAAAAGAAGTTGCAACAAAGGAAAAAACAAATACCGTGGGTACTGTCTATAACAGTGTTCGAGATGATGAGGTTGCCCATAATGGCGGGGAATACACTGACGCAATACTTCAAGAAGCTCAGGATACTAGCGGCGGCTTTTTTAAGGTGAAACAAATTCTATAGGTATGATTGATATAAAAAATCTTACAATTCAAAAAGTGCATGATGACCTCTCTCGTGGCGTGTACACTGTCCGTGATCTTGTTGATGCGTATATCGAAAAAATAAAAAAAGATGATCCAGAAGTACATGCGTATCTTGAAGTGTTCAATGATATCTACGAGCAAGCTCGGCACGCGCAAACACTTTTTGCCACAAAAAAAGCAACACTACTTACGGGTATTCCTATTGCAGTTAAAGACAATATACTAATTCAGGGTAAACATGTTTCTGCTGCCTCAAAAATACTTGAAGGGTACAAGGCAGTGTACGACGCAACAGTAATAAAATATTTAAAGGAGCAAGGGGCAGTGTTGCTTGGAAGAACAAATATGGATGAGTTTGCAATGGGTTCATCTACACAAACATCTGCATATGGTATTACGCGTAATCCTCACGATAAAAACCGTGTACCAGGTGGTTCGTCTGGCGGTTCTGCTGCTGCTGTTGCTGGAGATATGGCACTTGTTGCTCTTGGAACGGAAACGTGTGGCTCCGTGCGCCAGCCGGCATCATTTTGTGGACTTGTAGGACTTAAACCAACGTATGGAGCGTTATCGCGTTATGGCATTATCGCAATGGGAAATTCTCTTGATCAGGTGTCGCCATTTTCAAAAACAGTTGCAGAATCAGAAATTATCTTCCGTGCGCTCTCACGATTTGACCCAAATGATGCCACCTCTGTTCCAGAAGAGAATCGTATTGGAACGAAGCATTCTGTTAAAAAGATTGGTGTGCCACGAAGTTTTTTAACTGGCGGAGGTCTTGATAGCGCTACACTTGAAAATTTTGAAAAAAGTTTAGCAAAACTTGCTTCAGCAGGGTATGAGATTGTTGATATTGATATACCAATATTAAAGTATTCACTTGCTGCATACTATGTGATTATGCCTGCGGAAGTATCTACAAATCTTTCGCGGTTTGATGGAATTAGATACGGTTATCACGCTGAAGGAAAAAATCTTATGGATGTGTACACAAAAAGTCGAGGTGAAGGTTTTGGAAAAGAAGCGCGAAGAAGAATTTTACTTGGTACCTATGTACTCTCACATGGTTATTACGATGCCTACTACAACAAAGCATTACAAGTGCGCGAAGCGATCGCAGCCTCACTTAAAGAAGCGTTTGAGGATGTTGATTTGATCGCAACTCCAACAACACCAACACCAGCATTTAAGTTGGGGGAGAAAATGGATGATCCTGTTGCAATGTACCTTTGTGATATTTTTTCAGCACCAGCAAATTTGGCAGGTATTCCTTCACTTGCATTACCTTCTGGTACAACAGATACTGGACTACCGCTCTCGATTCAGTTTATGGCACCACATTTTTGTGAAGATGCGCTCTTTGAAGTAGGTAAAAAATTTGAGACAATACGGTAGTATGCAAGAAACAATTACACCGAATTATATTAATCTCGAATACTTCTTTTATAAAATTTATTTATTCTTATCTGCATTATGGCAGTTTATTACTCGACCAGAGGTACTCGCGGTGCTAAAATTTTTTGCCCAACTACTCATTGTTGTTGCATTTGCACTTATTTTTTATTGGATTATTCGTCTTGATGAAATAAAGCGTGCTCGCTATGCAGGATTACAAAAAGTTGTGCGACCAGATGATACCATTGACACGCGAGATCCACGCTTAAAAGAAATTTCAAGGCATTTAATTTCTGACAGTCCCTCGGATTGGAAGCTTGCAATTATAGAAGCAGATGTTCTCTTGGATGAACTTGTTGCGCGGATTATTCCGGAAGGAAATAATCTTGGAGAGCGTTTGAAAATGATGAATCGAAGTAGCTACCCATGGCTTGATGATGCATGGGAGGCGCATATTGTACGAAACAGAATCGCACACGAAGGATCACAGTTTACACTTTCCCGAACAGAAGCACGACGAATTGTTGGACTGTATGAAAAGGTATTTGAAGCGACAGGTTTTACAGCGCAATAAAAAAGCGTCCTTATGAGGACGCTTTTGTTTTTTCAGGCGATTCTTTTACGCCAATGAAAGCTTTATAGAGCCAAGTATAGTGTGCTGGAATGTACGGTTTGTTTTTTTGATACCATTCACGATGTCGTTCTCCGTGAAAAAAACGAATAATTCTTGCGCGGTGTTTAGAGCGGTATGCAAAAGCATAGAATTTAAGTCGAGCCTCGACATAGGCGCAGGTAAGTTCGAAAATAACCTCAGGTGAAAGTTTTTTTCTACGTGCTGCGAGTAATGCATAGCGAAGTCTGTTGCGATTATCGATAAGAAGCTCAAGGCTTTTTAGTTGAATGATAATCATTTTGATACGTTGCCGTAGGGCGTGAAGTGACAGCATGACTGGTGGTTTTTATGTGTGGTGCTTGGAAAGAACAATGGCGTATAGGATTACCTATGGTAT
>CAZRBQ010000012.1:4760-14313 GCA_964598385.1 uncultured Candidatus Saccharibacteria bacterium | reverse complement strand
GTTTGTCATTAAGAAAAAAAGTCTTTAAAAATCCCTTATATAGGGATTTTTATTTTTTATAATAAAAAAAATGGACAGTCTAGTTGCGTCGCAAACCACGCAAGGAGTATAGTACAAGAAGCGTTATTTGGTTGATTACCTTAGAACAGCATTTTTTAGGGAGCTTTGATTGTGCGATGTTGATGATGTGATTTTCACGACTGATACTTCATGCATCGGGCACCCACGTAGTACCTTGCTACGGTAATCTGTCTAAATAGCGCTAGGAAAAGGCCTTTCTATTGTACGGGAAGGGCTTTTTGTTTTGTGGTACACTAGCACAATGAACATGCCGAAACTCCTCAATAAGATTTTCATACTAATAATGCTCATTTTTATTCTTAATACTGGGGCAACCTTCTTTTATTGGTATTATCGTCTATGGTGGTTTGACATGCTTATGCATTTCCTTGGAGGAGCTTTCGTTGTCGTTGCGGGTTCGTATGTATTTTTCAATTATGCAAAAAAATATAAGAAACAATATTCATATCTTCCATTTGTAGTTACGACACTCATTTTTGTTTCAATAGGATGGGAGATTTATGAGCTTTTTGTTGATGGAGTATTTCAAGCACAAGCAATGCATTTGCAAGATTCATTATCTGATTTATGTTTTGATTTTGCTGGCGGAAGTAGTGCACTCCTTTATCTTTTAAGACGAACTAGCATTTTGAGTGTGAACAAATAAAGTTCTGCTATACTAGAATCATGGAAAAGAAACTTACGATTACATTTTGCGGGGGGCCAGGCACCGTGACAGGCGCTAATTTTTTACTTGAAGGGGAAGGTAAAAAATTTCTCATAGACTGTGGTTTAATGCAAAATCAAAAACTTGCTGATGATTCCAACTGGGAACCTTTTATTTATGATCCAAAGACAATTGATATTTTATTTATTACGCACGCGCACATTGATCATATAGGAAGAATTCCAAAACTAATTCATGAAGGATTTAAGGGAAAAATAATTTCAACTCCCGCGACAAAAGCTGTTGCTGAGTTTATGCTTATAGATACCGTAAACATACTCGGAAGAAATGATGAACATGATTTAAGTAAAATATATACAAAAGATAATGTACAAAAGGCGTTAGCGCTTTGGGAGGGGATAGAGTACCATCAGCGTTTTAATGTTGACCATGGTTTTCGGTTTAGCTATCGAGATGCAGGGCATATCCTTGGCTCAGGGATGTTGGAGGTGTGGTATAACGGCAAAAAAATTGTTTTTACGGGTGATTTGGGGAATTCGCCGTCTCCGCTTTTAAAAGACTCTGAGGTTATTACAGACGCAGATTTTCTTGTAATGGAATCAGTCTACGGTGATCGTATACATGAACATCGAAATGAACGAAAGAAGCTCCTTGAGGCGGCTATTGAGGATAATTACAATAGAAAAGGTACGCTTGTTGTACCAACGTTTTCTCTTGAAAGAACACAAGAGTTGCTTTTTGAAATCAATGATTTAGTAGAAAATAAACGTGTTCCAGCGATGCCGATTTTTCTTGATTCACCTCTTGCGATAAAGCTTACAAGTGTTTATCGTAAATTTGAGAATTATTTTAATGAAACTGCACTCAAGATGATTGGTAAGGGCGATGATATTTTTAATTTTCCTGGATTACGACTTACTCTTGAGACAGAAGAATCAAAAGAAATTTTACATACAGAAAATCCTAAAATTGTAATCGCTGGATCGGGTATGTCAAACGGTGGTCGTATTGTTCACCACGAGCGAAACTATTTACCAGATTCAAAAAATACATTATTACTTACTGGATATCAGTCGCTTGGGACTTTGGGGCGAACAATTGAGGATGGGGCGAAAACAGTACGAATTAATGGAGAAGAGGTTCCAGTTCGAGCCCGTATCGCAAAAATTAGTGGCTATTCAGGTCACAAGGATTCAAATGCGTTGATTGATTTTGTTGAAAGTACAGCAAATGCTGTAAAAAAAGTTTTTGTTGTAATGGGTGAGCCAAAGTCTGCGCTGTATCTTGTGCAGAAGCTACGCGATAATCTAGGTGTGCAAGCAGTCGCCCCTGAATTTGGAGATAAGGTTGAAATTACATGTTAATATCAAAAATATATGGATGAAATAAAACGAAGAACAGAATATTTGTGCTATAACGGACCGATTGGAAATGGTGATAAGCACAATCATTTAAAAATAAAGTTAGGTGTTTCGGGTGCGGCCGAAACAGGACATTGTGGGGTGCATGCCCTTGATCAGGCAAAAGAACTTGGAAGAGAGATTATTCGTCAGGGAGGTATTCTTGTAACAGGCGCAACAACAGGATTTCCACTTTGGTCATCTATGGGAGCAAAAGACGAACATGGTGTAGTTATCGGTCTTTCTCCTGCAGCAAACGAGCGAGAGCATGTTGATACTTATAAATTGCCACTCGACTATACAGATCTTATTATTTATACAGGGTTTGGTTTTCCGGGGAGAGATTTACTTTTTACTCGATCGTGCGATGCATTATTTATTGGATGTGGTCGTATAGGAACAATCCACGAATTTACTATTGCTTTTGAAGATGGAAAACCGATTGGTATTCTTGAAGGTGATTGGGCAATGGACAAAGTACTTAAAGATATTCTTGAACATGGCCATCGCCCAAACCCAAAAATTGTTTTTGATAGTGACCCAAAACGACTTGTTGAAAAAATTATCGCGATGGTCGCAGAAGATAAAGTAGCTGAGTACAAACTTTCTAAAGCACAAGAAGCACAAGCACAATAATAAAACCCCCGATTTCGGGGGTTTTATTATTGTGCTTGTGCAACAAGTCTTTTAAATGCATCAGGATTTTCTTTGATGAGTGTTGCAAGAATTTTACGGTCAACCAAGATATCTTTTTTCTTGAGAGAACCAATAAATTTACTGTACGACATATTGTGTTCTTTGAGTGCACCACTGATAACAATTTGCCATTGTGCTCGTCGATCACTCTTCTTATCTTTTCGGTGAGCGAATGCATATTTTCCTGCGTGTGCAAGCGCTTCTTTCGCTTGACGTTCTTTTGTGCTTCTTCCGAAACGATAACCTTTTGTTTGAGAAAGAACCTTTCTGCGACGTTTGAGTGCGTTTACGCCTTTTTTTACTCGTGACATAACTTTTTACTATTATTTAGTTACTAAAAGGGAGAAGGTGACTTTTTGCCTTACTCTTCATGATAAATTCTTGACCTTTTCGCCCAGCAAGCTGTGATGTTCGAGACTGCTTTGCATTGAAATGATTAAAACCAGGCTTTCTGCCGATAAGCTTACCTTTTTTTGTGACCTTGAGTCGCTTTGTATATGACTTGTTTGTTTTCATAAAATTTATTGTGTTTGTTTATGGGTATCGCGTTCGATAGTGAGCACCGGTCCTCGAGGACCTTTTTTATACGCTTCAGCGATTTTATAATTCTCAGTAATAAGGTTTAGTACTCGCTCGAGACGTTCTTTTAGGAAAGCGTCTGCGAGATATTTAGCCCTTCCTGAGAGATAGAGCTCAACTTTGATACGATGGCCTTCTTTAAGCCAATTTGAAGCTTGTTTTGCTTTTAACTCCAGGTCATGTTCGCTTGTACCTATTTTTATTTGAATCGCCTTTGTCTCCGTAGGTTTTGCGCCAGACTTAGCCTTTTTTTGCTTTTTACTTTCGCTATATTGCCATTTACCAAAATCCATTATTTTGGCAATAGGAGGATTTGCTTGAGGGGAAATTTCAATCAAATCAAGTCCCTTTGATACAGCTTTTGCTAGTGCTTCGTCGAACGAGAGGACGCCCAAATTACCGTCTTCGGCGTCTATTACTCGTAATTCCCGAGCGCGTATTTCTTTGTTGACTCGTACTTTCAAGATTGTTAGATACAATTACCTGTAGGCACAATTCTAGCTTGTATTTAAAGGAAAGTCAATGGTAGAGTGTTTTTGTGAAAGACATTCATATTGTATATAAAAAAGAGGCAGAAACTCCATTGCAGGCACTTGTCCGATTTAGGGAATCAGAGCAAATTCCTCAATCAGTGCCGCTTACGTACGCAGGAAGATTAGACCCGCTTGCAGAGGGTGTCCTGGTGGTACTTTCCGGAGAAGCTGTGCATGAAAAAGACTTAGTTAATAAACTTGATAAAGAGTATGAGTCTGAATTTTTATTTGGAATTAAAACTGATACGTATGACTTGCTTGGTATTCCAAAAGAAATTAATACTACACCACCGACTATTGAGTCTGTTGTAGAGAAAATTACCACCCTCGTGGGTCATCATTATTTTCCTTATCCACCATACTCATCAAAACCAGTACACGGCAAACCACTGTTTATGTGGGCTCGTGAAGGCAAAATAAATGACATACTAATACCAACCACAAAAATGCAGGTGAATGACTCTACGATACTTTCAATAAGTAATCGTTCGGGTCGTGAGATTAAAGAAAGGGTAAATAATATCACGGGCATGCTTAAGGGCGATTTCCGGCAACATGAAATTAATGATGCATGGAAGGTAGGCTTACGTGATAATGATATTTTTTTATCTATAACAATACGCTGGGATGTTGCAAGTGGAACATATATTCGATCGCTTGCTGATTATTGCGGTGCGACACTATATCGTTTAAAGCGTATGAGGGTTGGAGGTTATACCATTTAAAAAAACCACTGCCAGTTTATATGCAGTGGTATTGCAAGGCTAAGCAACCTTGACTTCAATTTGTTCCTCTTCCTTTTTACCTTGTGGGATCTTTTTTGAAATAATCCGCACAAGGTGTCCTTCTTCGAGCATATTTGTTTGCTTGAAGGAGTGACTGAAAGTGCTTATGGTCAGATCTCCGTTTTGGCGCAAAACTGCGCCGGTGATTGTGCCATTGTTTGAATGGAATTCTCCGAGGATACCGTTGTCTTTCAGTTCAAACTCAGGTTTACTGCCTGAGATATCCGAGAGTGGCAAAAATTGAACTCTAAGATTGCTTGCACAGCGAAGGATCGTCTCGTGAAGTTTTTCGCCCAAGCCCAAGAGCTTTTTTCTGGTTCTGATTGTTGAACCACGAACCGGTTCGTGGACTGGAATGATCTTGGCAAAGGGTGAATACGTCAGGCGTGTTTCGTTGCCATGCTGTTTGAGCGTTACATGGAGGAGATGTACCCCATGAATACGTGTGCGAGATGCATACGGTACCGCAACCAAGATCATGGGTTTGTGGTTGATTGCTATACCACCACCATTCTCGGTTACTGATACTGGCGTTCTCGCGACTGCTTGAAAAGAGTCTTTTGCGCGGGGAATTCGTTCGGTGAGAATTTCACAGCCCCCGGTTGAGGTTACACGGATATGTTCCATGCGCCCGACCTCATTGGTTATTTCAAGGTCATACTTTCCAGGAGGTACGGAGCCGAAGCTGCCGTCCTTGTTGATGGGATGTTCTGTGCCGTTACTACTCTCGCGTAGGGTAGCGTAGAGAACATAGTCATTCGGGATGTTGCTCATCTTTTTTTGTTTTTTTGGTTAAACTTTTGTGTAAAGAACTAGGAAATACATCGTATCATAAACACATAACTAGTCAATAAAAAACCGCACCTGAAAATGGTGCGGTTTGTAATGATTAGTGTGCTACAGAGTGCTGTTGAAGTGAGTTTTCGATAGAAGGTGGTGTTTGAGAAACGTAGAGTTTTGACACTACCCCGATAACTTCATCAATACGCTTACTACCCGAAAGAGGGGCAGTAAATTTGAAATTGATTTGTGGAGTAAATGCAGGAAGAAAAGAAGTATCAAGACGATAGTCTTTTTCCAATAATGCTCCCGCAATGTGTCTCAAGAGAAATTCAGCATGCGGTGGTGTTGCAATCGAAAGAGAATGTTTCCCTTGAACGATGAATACATCAACCTCTCGTCCGCCATTTTTGTGACCTGTGTGAGGCAAATAGGGACAGATGGTTTCAGTAATTTCATTTTCAGGCATCATTGAAACACCAATTGCAAGCTCTCGTGTAAAGCTTGACGGAAGTTTAATGCGTATTGGTTGCGCCATTTTGTACATAAGCATGTCTTTAAAAAGGGCATTGCGGTTGAGCATGTTTTTATACAACCGGCCAATTTCCGATCCAATGATGAAAGATTGTGAGATGGAATTGACTCCCGTGGACGCGGTTGCAGTTTCTGCAACAGAAGTAATATTTTGGAGCGTGCCAAGGAGTGAAAAGGCTTTTCGAATATGGATGCTGATAGTATGCATCTCCATTATCGGAGAGATTCGTTCGTTGAAATAATGCACGAGCTCTTCATCGAACAGGTTATCGATGAATGCAATATCATACGTAGCATGGTTTTCGAGTAGCCTTTCATGTGTTGAAAGTAGCTCTTGATTCAGTACGAGCAGCTTAAAGTCTGCGCGCACATTTTTTTTGAGGTTTGCGTTTGCCTCTTCAGATGCAACGATAGCTCGTACACCCATTTCTGGTGTTGCAAGTGCAACAAACAATTTCTTTGTAGACATAGTATGAGGTTTTTAATGAACAGAATATGCATTCTACTATAAAAAAAAATACAGTCAATAAATAGTAGTAAATTTTTTTGTTATACTTTTGTTGTGAGCATGCTACGTATAGGTATGATGCAAAAATTTTTTACAGCAGTACTCGTTTGTACGAGTATGTTTTTTTCGTTTATCCCTAATGTATTTGCGGCAACTCTTTCTCGCGGTGCAGTACTCGGAGCATTAACTGACACCTCAGTAAAAGTATGGGCAAGAACAGATTCTGCAGGCAGTTTTTATGTTGAATATAAGACGTCAGTAGCTTCGTACCCGGGAACAAATTCTTCGACAGTATACACAACGTCAGATAATGATTATACAAATGTCGTAACACTTTCTGGGTTAACTGCAAATACAACGTACGATTATCGTCTTTATGTTGACGGTGTTCTTGCAACAGGAACAGGATCAAGTGGTACTTTTACGACAATGAAACAACAAGGGAGCGCCTGTACATACCGGTTCTCGCTCACAGGCGACCTCGCGTATACACAAGCGCCATTTACACTTATGACAACAGTAAGTAGTTCGTATTCACCACTTTTTTCAATTTTTCCAGGAGATCAAATTTATGGTCCCGCCACAGGAACAAAAGCAATTTTAGAAAGTTACTATCAAGACAACTGGGGAGAAACAAATCTAAGAAGTTTTCTTAAAAATATTCCAGGGTTTTTTATCTGGGATGACCATGAATTATTGAGTCCACCTACTGGACAATCACATAACTGGGATGGTGGAAAATCTGATACGTATAGCATTGCTCGGGCTGTTTACGAAGAATATCAAAATAGCGTCAATCCAACCCCTCGCATTACCGGCGAAACCTTTTACACATTCAAAGTCTGTGATACAAGCTTTTTTGTAGCGGATTCAAGAAGCTATCGTAGCCCATCTTCAGGTACAGATAGTAGTAATAATGACATGTTTGGTTCAGCGCAAGTTGAGCATATAAAATCATGGCTATTAAATGATACGTCTACAATGAAGTTTCTAGTTTCTCCAAGTCCATGGCCTGACAACGTAGCAAATGGAAATGATAGTTATCGAGGTTACAACAATGAACGTCAAGAAATGTATACGTTTCTAAAAGAGAACAATATTAGAAATCTTTTTATACTTTCAGGTGATCAACACAATGAAGTGTTATATAAAACGGATCTTTCAAATACAAACAAGTTATACGAGTTTACTGCAACACCAATCGGAAGTGATGTGCAAATGACAAATAATTCACTGCCAAGTGGTGGCTCAACGAAGGTGTGCGTGAATACAAGCCAGTCAAAACATTTTGGGATTATTGATGTCGATACAACAGTAAGTCCAGCACAGGTGCGTTTTCGTGCGTACAATTCAAGCAATTCAAATTTGTGTGATCAAACAATTACACTAAACGATTCTGGGCCTTCAACACCGACTGTTTCTTCTGCGGCAAATCAGACGTTTAATGTTAGCGGTAGCTCAACATCGATGAGTACTATGACGATAACAGATGCTTCAACCGCTACAATTACTGCAACAAATGATATACGTATACGAATACCAACGACAGCAAATATGACATGGGATACGTCAGTAACTACGGCAACAATCGGCGGAGGAGCATCTGCAAAAGTATCTACAACTGTTACGTATGAAAATTCAAATAAAACTGCAGTACTCAATGTAACTTCAAACTTTGCAAACAATGATGCTATTACAGTATCTGGGTTAAAGTTTACAAGTTTTTCAGGTGCAACAGCAAAAACCAATCTTGGAGTAGATGTAACAAATGATGGAGGTGCGGATGCGACAGATTCAAAAACATTTGAAATTATTCCAAGTTCGGGTGCTGCACTCTATACTGAAAAAAATCATGCATATAATGTTAGTCAATCAGCGCAGGCAATTGATGCAATTACTGTTGTCGATGGTTCAACACCTGCAATAACATCTGCAAATGATATTCGAGTAATCATTCCAGCGGGGACATCAATGACATGGGATGAAAACGATACAACGGCGACAATAGGAGGAACAGCATCTGCAAAAGTTTCAACAACGGTTTCGTATGCAAATAGCAATAAGACGCTTGTACTTGATGTAACAAGTGATTTTGTTGCAGGGGATTACATAACAATTTCAGGATTATCATTTAAAAGTTTTTCGGGTACTTCATCAGTGGCGAATATTGGTCTTGATACAAATAATGATGGAACTGCAGATGCTAGTGATTCAAAATCGGTAAAAATTGTTGGTGCAACCACAAAAGTTTGGACAGGTCTTGGTGGTGATAAATTATGGTCAAACGCACTTAATTGGAGCGGGCAGGTTGTACCAGCAACAGGTGATGCTGTTGTATTTGACAGTACTAATACCGGTGATGTAATTGCGGACTATGTTGCGAATAATCTTGCTTCAATTACACTCGATGCGACATATACAGGAACAGTACGCTTTACGCCGTATGCTGTTGCTGGTAATTTAGGCTCACTTTCACTCTCAAGTAGTTTGACGGTTAATGGAGGAACTCTTTTATTTGAAGGAGATAGTCATGTTGATAGCGATACCAGTACTCCAAGTACAAATGATGGAACAGGGTATATCATTACTGTGCCAAGTATTTCTGTTGGAGCTTCAGGAACTATTTCTGCAAATGGGGAAGGTTTTGAGCAGGGTGTAGGACCAGGTCATGGAAGCGTGCTATCAAACGCTGGGGGAACTGGTGGTTCGTATGGTGGTGTTGGTGGATATCCAAGCACATATAATGTTACACCAAGTTCAACATATGGTTCTGCAACGTCTCCACTTTCACTTGGGAGTGGAGGAGGATTTGATGAAAGTGTTTCAAATACTGTTGCAAGTAATGGTGCAGGTGGCGCGGGCGGTGGAGCACTTAAGTTTGTTGTTAGTGGTACGATGACTGTTGATGGTACAGTTTCTGCAAACGGAGAAAATGCAACTACAGGTACGGGCGGTACTGCTCGCTATGGTGCAGGTTCTGGAGGAAGTAT
>CAZRBQ010000012.1:0-4750 GCA_964598385.1 uncultured Candidatus Saccharibacteria bacterium | reverse complement strand
CGGGAACTGTCTCAGCTTCAGGAACTATTTCTGCAAATGGTGGCACAATGACTGGAACAGATTCGGGGTCTTCATATACTGGCGGAACAGGTGGTGGAGGACGAGTTAGTTTTGGTAGCTCTAACTATTCTTTTTCAGGTTCAGTGCAAGTAAATGGAGGCACTGTTTCAACTACTTATGCAACAACAGGCTCAAATGGACGAGCCGGCACAGTGTCATTTCCAAGTGCAAAACTTGCAAATTTCACACTTTCAAATAGTTTAACTCTCGGAAATGATATTAGTTATGCATTTGGTGATCTGACAATTCAAAATGGAGGTACGCTCACTTTTGACAGTAATCCTGTTGCAGGAACCGGTGCAACGATAAGTGCAACAAATATAACGATCGATAGTGGTGGTACGTTATCTGTAAATGGAAAAGGATATTTTTCTGGTGATCCAAATGCCTCGGGTCTTGGTTCTGGGGGAAGTACAACACGTGGTTCAGGTGGTGGATATGGTGGTAGAGGTGGCGATACTTCCTCATCGTATTCTGGAACAGGTGGAGGTAAATATGGCTCGGTAAGTTCGCCAACTTCTCTTGGTAGTGGTGGGGCGAAAGCATCAGCAGATGGCGCAGGTGGTGGGGCATTGAAAATTAATCTTTCAGGCACTCTCACTGTAAATGGAACATTATCTGCCGATGGTTCTTCTGCTGGCTCAAATGGAACAGAAAAAGGTGCTGGTTCTGGAGGTAGTCTTTGGGTTAATGGTGGCTCGCTTGCGGGTTCGGGAACAATACGTGCAAATGGTGGTGCTGGTACAACAGGAGGTGGTGCTGGTGGAGGAGGACGTATTTCTCTTGGAGTAACAAGTAATGCATTTACAGGAACATATCAAGTCAGTGGTGGCGCAAGAGGATCATCATCGCATGCAGGTTATGCGGGTACAATTTCATTTCCAACCGATACGGATCTTACTGTAGGGGGTTCAATGACACTTGGAAACGACACAACATATACATTTCATACTGTAACTATAAATAATGGAGGGACGCTCACGCTCGATATTGATCCTACAGGAAATTCAAATAATGGAAGTGGAACCACTCTTACTACAGGTAATCTCACAATAAATAGTGGAGGTACTCTTACTGCAACAGGTATGGGCCACACAGATACAACGGGCCCTTCTGCGATTAAGGGTGCAACAGGAACATCAAACCGTGTTGGTGGAGGTGGTCATGGGGGTGCTGGAGGTGCGGGCGCTTCAGCGTATGGTTCTCCTGCTGGCGGTAGCTCATTTGATTCAAGTAGTGACCCTCAATATCCAGGTGGTAGTTGTACGTCAGCGTCAACATGTTCAGGTGCACGTGGAGGTGGAGCAATGACGATTAATGTAAAAAATAATTTTGTTCATAATGGTGCGGTAACTGCGAATGCGACATCGAGCACGCCAGCTGCTGGTGGTTCAATCAATATGACAGTAAAAAATTGGTCAGGTACAACTGGAACAATGACTGCAACAGGCGGGTCGGGTACAACTGGTTCAGGTGGTGGCGGTGGTGGTTTAATCAAAATTGATTATGTAAATAAAACGTATGCAGGAACCGCCCCAAGCGCTTCTGGTGGTACTTCAGGTGGTGGTACACCTGGAACAGCTGGCTCTGCAGGTGTGGTAACTCAAAATGCTGTCAGTGATACAACTGCTCCGACAATTTCTTCGGTTACAAGTTCAAATATTACTGCAACAGGAGCGACAATTACATGGCTTACAGATGAGCAAGGATCATCACAAGTTGAATATGGAACGACTGATTCATATGGCACATCAACAACCGAGGCAGATACAAGCACACGAGTTTTGTCGCATTCAGTCACTCTCACTGGTCTTACAGGGAGTACAACGTACCATTTTCGTGCAAAATCAAAAGATGATGCAGGCACTCCAAATGAAGGCGTATCAGGGGATTACACTTTTACAACAAGCGCAGCACCAGATACGACAGCACCTTCTATTTCAAACATTGTTGCAACACCAACACATAATTCTGTGGTAATTACATGGGACACGGATGAAGCTGCATCGTCATATGTTGATTACGGCACGACTGCAAGCTATGGCACTACCACTTCAGAAACAGATACAAGTCCTCGTGTGACAAGTCACAGTGTTAGTATTTCTGGACTATCTGCAGCAACAACGTATCACTTCCGCTTGAATTCAAAAGATGCAGCAACAAATCTTGGTCAATCATCTGATCAAACATTTACAACAAGCGCAGCACCAGATACGACAGCACCGGTTATTTCGAATATATCGGCTGTTGTTGGTAGTACAAGTGCAACAATAACTTGGGACACAGATGAGGCATCATCTTCATTGGTAGAGTATGGACTTAGTGATTCATATGGCACATCAACAACCGAGGCAGATACAAGCACACGAGTTACTTCGCACAGCGTCACCCTTTCAGGGTTAACACAGCAGACTACGTATCATTATCGAGTTAAATCAAATGATGCTTCAAGTAATCTTGCGACAAGTATCGGAGGAACATTTACTACTTCACGACTTATTACTGGAGGTGCTGTGAAATTTGTTGTCGTTGATCTTGTAACAGGTACAAGAACACCAACACAACCAGCAACAAGTACAAATGAAAAAATAACAGAACCAACAGTGCCGATAAAAGATACAGTAAACAAGCCCGCGCTAGTATTTACGAAATCATTACAAACAAATGCAACAGGTGATGAGGTACTTAAACTTCAAAAACTTCTTAATAAACTTGGTTACACAGTAGCAAAGAAAGGCCCTGGTTCTCCAGGAAACGAAACAAAGAAATTTGGAGCAGCTACTCGAGCAGCGTTAATACGATTCCAAAATGCAAATAAAAAATATGTACTAACACCTGCAGGATTATCAAAAGCTACAGGAATACTTGGTCCTTATACTCGCGCATATTTAAATTCACTTCCTGAAGCACAAACATTAAAATAAAAGCACCCTTGCGGGTGCTTTTATTTTTCTAGTGGAACTGGCGAGAATTGAACTCGCGTGCAAAAGGGAGTTGTAAACGTTTCTACAGGCGTAGGTTATTTTCTTTGCAAGCAACTGCAAAGGTTCAGTGCTGTATCTTGAGAATAACCAAAATAATACAGAACCTAGCTTCTTAATTTAATACATGAATGAAGCACGTTCATGTACGAGTGACAGAATATTATGCCTTATGTATCGCCTGTCGCACGCGGTACTAAGACACCAGATTGGCCGTTAGGCGAATGCTGGAGCAAGACCAAATCCAAAAGGAGATGGGATTGCCTTTGCGACTTTGTTTGCAGTTAGTCGTTTGCATAAAGTTTAGCGAGATTTATGCGAACTCGGCCTGCACGGCTACAGCAGATCCTCTTGTCGATGCCTGGCAGCCCCGTGCTATTTCAAATGTAACGAACGTCGCAGATCGCGATCGGTATCGCGCTTCTTGATTGCCTCACGTTTATCGTGCAGTTTTTTTCCTTTAGCAACAGCGATTTCGATTTTGATTTTGCGACCTTTACTATACAATAATATTGGGATAAGAGTCAAACCACGATTCTCGCTAACTTTTTCAAGCTCTGCGATTTCCTTTTTGTTTAGTAGTATCTTTCGTGTCCGCAAAGGATCGTATTCTTTTGGGGTGTTGTTGGTTTGATAGGGTGGAATTTCAAGACCAACAACAAATGCTTCACCGCCTCGAATGATTACATGTGCTCCTAAAAGTGATCCTCGATGTTCACGAAGGGTTTTAACCTCAAGCCCAAGAAGCTCAATACCAGCTTCGTAGCGGTCGAGTAATTCATAGGAAAATGTTGCTTTTGTGTGTCGTAAGAGTTCTGCCATATGACGATTTTAGCATAGAGGGTGCTATAATGTCCTGTTTTGAAAAATCTATATTTAAGGTATAGTACACATACGTATGTTTTTACAAAGAAAGAAAAGTTCCAAGCAAAATAAGGGTAAGAAGCCAATTAAACTTGGTGCGCAGTTTATTAATATGCTTTTTGTGTTTGCGATGCTTGTCGCACTTTATTCACTCGTTGCACCAGGAAATCAGACAGTAAAAGAAATTTCACTATCTGAGCTTGCACGTGGAGTAGCCGGAGGAGAAGTTACTGCGATTGTGGTTTCTGGAGAAAAATTAACCGCAACGTTTAAAGATGGGACACTTGCAAAAGCAAAAAAGGAAACGGAATCAGCACTTACCGAATCTCTTGCAAATAATGGTGTAAAACCAGAGGCGATTCAAGCGGTAACTATTACGATTAAAAACGAAAGTGGTTTTGGCTATTGGCTATTAAATGTTTTGCCATTTATTTTACCAGTACTTGTAATTGCATTTTTTATATGGATGCTTACTCGACAGGTGAAAGGTGCTGGAATGCAAGCGTTTACCTTTGGTCAGTCTAAAGCACGTATCACAACTCCTGGTGATAAAAATAATCGAGTAACTTTTAAGGATGTTGCAGGAGCAAAAGAAGCAAAAGAAGAGTTAAAAGAAATCGTTGATTTCTTGCGTAATCCGAAAAAATTTCTTGATATTGGTGCACAAATCCCTAAAGGTGTTTTGTTGACCGGTTCTCCGGGTACTGGGAAAACGCTTCTCGCACGTGCAGTAGCAGGTGAAGCTGGCGTACCTTTTTTCCATCTTTCTGGTTCTGAATTTGTAGAAATGTTTGTTGGTGTCGGAGCTTCACGAGTAAGGGATCTTTTCCAAATGGCTAAAAATT
>CAZRBQ010000011.1:6302-14564 GCA_964598385.1 uncultured Candidatus Saccharibacteria bacterium | reverse complement strand
CCAGAGAGATCGGTGGCAATTTTACGTGCGCGGTTAATCACAGCAATTATAATTGCAAACTGAAGAATGATGCCGATAATCACCTTCAAAAATTCACCTGAAAACATGGAAACATTCGTTGTTCCCCCTGTAAGGAGGAGGCCATCAAGAAATCGTGACTGAATAAAGAGCATTATTATATAGACGAAAAAGAGAAAAATTGTTGGCATAAAAGCAAGCGAAGTGAGGTTTGAAAGCCAATTCCCAAATGTAAAGTCTTTCATTTTGTCGATCTTGATCATTTTTGAAATGAGTGCAAGTGGAGAGAATATCATTGCAATCCATAGTCCTACAATGCGTCCAATCATAAGAAATGCACAGAAGAAAAATGCCCATGCGGCAACAAGGTTTACTGCAACACCAAGAACAAGAATAAAAAATGCTGCGGTTGCGGATAGCCCCCCGTTTAAAGTAAGAAGATTAACAGTGTCTCTGGAGAATATTTTTTGTAAATTTAATCCTTGTGTGAGGCCTTCTGAAATATTTACTTGATTAATGCCTGTAATTGATGAGTCGATGAGCCCAGCTGAAGTATGCCCTTGTACAGAGATATGTGAATAAAAAATTCGTGCTGTAACATTACCAAAGTCAACGATAACACGAGTAAAAAAGAGACTAAAGTTTACTGCGAGTGCTACTAAAACAACGGTAATAATTGTACTTTTCACTTTTGCAGTACCACCGTTAATGATTGTTTCAATACCAGCTTTCAGAAGTGCAAAAATAAAGAGGAGGTTTGCAATATCTCTGACAATGGTCCACCCGCTTGTTATAAAAGAAGAGTTTCGATAAAAGAAACTTGAAATTGAAAAATTAATGAGTACATCCATGACCCACCCAGCTCCAGTGACAATAAGTGCAGAAAGTTTATATACAAGATTATAAAATAGTAAAACAGCACACCCTGCCCAAGTCGAAGGGTTTAGACCACAGCTAATGCTATCACTAAATGAATCTGAATCGCTATCAGGGATACTTTGCGTGCTAGTGCTTGGCTGTGTTGATCCTAGTCCTTGGGTTGGAGTTGCGGGTGTTGTAAAAGTGATCGTTGTTCCGAGAACATCGTTATAACTAAGAGTATTTAATGGTTCAAGTCGTATACGTAAAGCAATATTTTCACCCGCAGGAAAAACCTGCCCCAAATTAATACGAATTGTCTGGGTGGCTCTTGTGGGGTCAAGACTATTACTAAATTCGCGTAGACGTTTTGGAAATCCACCTAAATAATTTCTACTCCCAAGATTTGCGGTACTGCTCGCTGCGTCAATCATTACATTATCAAGCATTGCAAAACTTGATTGAGCAATTGCCGCTGGTGTATTGTCGACGCTCGGGTGTGTGGCGTTTATTGTTATATCAAACACACCGCCAGATATAAGTGCTGAACCAACTATCTCGTTAGTAAATAATGAATTTGGGACTAGTTGAATAGTTGGCTCTGGTGTAAATTCATTTGAAAAGTTATCTGCAGATACTTTTTGAGGTACAAGAAACAAACCGTTTGAAAGTACGGTACAAAAAACTACAAACACGAGAATACGTCGTTTCATCGTATGGCTATAGTATAACAGTAAAAACTTTTTTTCGAAGAAAAAGTTTTCCCCTCTTTATGTTAATAGATACCAAACCTTGTTTCAAATGGAGCAAAGGTACTGTCCCCAGCGGATGCTGAAGCGCTACCACTATTGATACACGCATTGCCTGAATCAAACCAGCAATAGACACCGTTTGCTGAATCTGAATTATATGTGTTTGGCACTGGACCTGGAGCGTATGACCATGTAAGACCACTTCCATTACCAATCGTTGTGCCTGGGTATGGTCGCCTGTCGTTTGCCATAAGAGTTCCGTCTGCGTTTGTCTGAGAACTAGTGATGTCTTGGCATGCAGAAAGAAGTGATGTTGGGTCTGTAGAACCAATATATTCAACTTGAGATTCTGCTACACCAGTATTTGCTTCAACGCCGTTTACGATATCTTCTGTCACTACTGGAAGACTGGCAAAAAGGTTCTTATAGGAAGTAAGCGTACGATCATAGTCAGCATCATTTATTGTTCCGTTATTGTGCCCTGCCACAAGTGCGTTAATGCGAGGTATGAGATAGCTATTGAGCGTAGAGATATTGCTGTTTGCTTGTGCTACAAGGGAGTTGTTTTGCTCAATTTTTGCACTATAGGAAGCAATTTTTGCGATCTCTGCTCGTGCGGTAGGTGTAATGCTCGGTACATAGTTATTAATTGTGTTTGGGTTGAAGTAACGTGCATTTATTCGATCGACGTATTGATTAAAAATATTGTTCATTTGTCCATCAGCAAATGTTCTCCCAATACCTATACCCGAAAGTGTTCCAATGTTTCCTGCACCAGTTAATGGAAAACCGAGTGTGGCAAGAAACACTGTTTGCGCAACTTCATCGTCGTCATTGTAGTTTAGTGATGATAGAAATGTTTGTAATCCTTGACGCGCATCTTGTTCCCAGTTTTGACGTGGACCAGGGATACAGTAGTCAAGCTCATTGAGTGCGTTTATGAGGCGACGCAAAGCAGCGCTATGAGCGTTTAATGCGGTAATGTATGCTTGTTGTGTTTGAACAACCTCAGGAAGATCAGTGGTGATGTCAAATTCAGATTCTGTTTCATACCAATTTGTTCCTGAAACACCGTCCCCTGTTTGGGTGTTTTGTATCTGTGTAACAGAAATATTTGAACCAACACCTCCTGTGCCCGCTTCTGGAGTAAATGTTTGGTTGCCTGAAAGTGACGCAATACCTTTGTTGAAGAGTTGCGTCATAAGTTTATTGAATATCGCTGTTAATGATTCATTAAGATCTTTTGCATTAATTAACTTATCTTCAGTTACATTTACGGTTCGAGTAAGTTTGTCAGCAATTAGGCCTCCTGGAGTTTGTGTTTCGTAGCGTTTGCAATCTGGGTATTGTGCAAGAACTTGCCGAGCAAGTATGGTGTCGGTATCATTCGGGTCATTGTTTGCTTGAAGCTCAAGTTCAACACGATTGTACTGCGAAGGAAGCTCTTGGTAGTTTTGTGGATCGACACATTTTTTAAATGATAGAAATCCTCTATTTTGCACAAGCTCTGATTGGAGTTGTTCTTTTGATTTTGTTACTGTGGTGCCTGCTGCCTTGTTTGCTTTAATGTGAGCACCAAAAATATTATTATCATCATTTTGGGTCATAGCGAGAAAACCCTCCCATCCCCCTTCTGAGAAATCGTTTGAAAAATTTTCCCAGTTAGGACCGATTACTTGGTCAAGGTTAAACCCTTGCGACGAATTTCCTGTATATCCTTGTATAAGTCCTCGGGCTACATCGCGTGTAAACGGATTTTGACTTTGTACGAGTGTGCTTAAATAAGTTGTAAATTCTCCGTCACCAACACTTTTGAAGAATGATTTTCCGTCCTGAATATAAAATGGTGCACCTTTGAATCCATTGTTTACCCATGCAACTGTTTCTTGGGTAAGTTTTTTTAAGATTACTTGCGCAGCTGCGCTTGCAATTGTGTCGATACAGTTTTTTAAGTTCATTGCAGAGGTTGCGTCATCGTTTGTAGGGACAGACTTGAGGTTGTTGAGCAGATTACCAAGAGCTGATACTAAGTAATTTGCAGCACAGGATGCTGCCCCACCCATAAAAGGACCCGCAAGGTTTTTAAACGACTCTGCCCGTGCTGTTTTTGTTGGCAACAACAAAAAAGTACTAGGAATAAGTAGTGAAAGTACTATGAGAATGGTGCAAAAATTTCGAATACGAAGCATTGCTATTTTAGTATACCATTTTGTTTGTAATAAAATTCAAATGATTTAATATCGTCGATCACTTCAAGACTGTATTTTTGATATTGAGAAAGACCAATAAGTCCAACGATAGAGTTTGTGTAAAGGTCAGCAAGGTTTCTTGTTGCTATCGCAACATTAGTAATATCATTAAGATAATTTGTATGGACAATCCCAGCGCTTGCGGGAACTTTCATTTTTGAAAGCTCGTTTGCGTATGAGAAGTAAAGGTCGCTTGCTTTTGTAAGGTCGTTTATTCCTGCACCATTTTCTGTGGCGAGTGCTCGTGCAATCGTACCTGTTTCATTGCCAAGACCTTTTGATTGGTATTTTTTTGCAATCGAAGCCCAAGCTTTATAGTATGCTTGTATATCACTTTTTGTATCATTCTTGATAATCGTAAGGTCAGTAAGAGAATAACGATCATCAAGCACGGCACTACTTCCAACTGATTCGCTCACTTTTGTAGAAAGAACTTCAAGATTACTTGAGGTTAATCCCCCAGATGCTTGAAGTGATGAAATTGTGGTAAGGAGGTCACGTGCAAAAGTTTGGGTCTCATTAAGATTCTCTCCTCCTTCTGTTCCACCAGTTATACCCTGCGCACGTTTTTTTTCTTCAATGATTGCTTTATTTTCTTGCCCGTTTGTATATGGATTTAAACCCCAAAGCGCTTCTTCCCAGTCAGGAATACTATTACTATTACTATCAAGCGCAACAAGGGTTTTGAGCGCAACACGATCTTCTTCTGGTTGAACGTAGCTTTCTTTTCCGAAATATTTTATTGCACCATAAATTCCAAATATAACTATAATTATGGCAATAATAAGGAAGAGCTTCTTTTTTTGATATGGTAGGTTCATGATGAACGTTAGTTAGTAGTTATGGGAGTCGTGAAGTTCCGTAAATTGTTACAGGGATTGTAGGAAATGTTACGGGTGGTACTGAAGTAGTAAGACATCCTGGAGAAGTTGATGTTGTATACATTCCTAAAATCCAGACACCAGGGGTTACTGGAAAGGTTGCCATAAAAGGATTAGGAATCAAGACACTGTAAGGTCCTGTTGGTGCAATACCGACCGGTTTAATAATAATTGGACCATAGCCGGCACAAACAACACCTCCTGTTGTTGAGGTGCTTACGACACCACCGAACGGGCGTTGTAAAAAAGCAGATGCTTTAAATGCTGAAATAAAAATAGCAAAAGATAATAATGAGATAACTAGTACTTTCTTCATACTTTTTAGTATACAGCACTTTCGTTCTTGTCCCCGTGGATAGCTTGAGCAATTAAAAACCATTCATCAATAGTAATATCTTCAGGACGTATTTTTTCAGAAAAACCTTGTGTTTGCCAAAGAGCGTCTATGGCTTCTGTGCTAAAACCCGCCATTGTGAGGTTATTTCTAAGTGTTTTTCTTTTGTGAGCAAACCCAGCGTGCACAATTTCAAAAAAGGCCACTTCTTCAATATCTTTAAATCTTTTCTTTGAAATGGAATCTATTGCTAAAATTGCAGAATCTACTGAGGGTTCGGGTGAAAAATACTTTTTAGGAACTTTTTCAATATAGGTAGGTGTACCGTATGCTTTTACAGAAATTGAAAGGATACTCTCTTTGTTGTCTCGCGCAACAATTCTCTCGGCAACTTCTTTTTGCAGGAGAAGTATCATAGTTTTGGGTTGGTAGGTAGATTCCAAAAACATACGTATAAGCGCCCCAGTAATATAATAAGGAATATTAGCTACTACTTTGTAGCCGTTTGGCTCATAAACTCGAAGTGTTTCAGGGTCAAATTCTAAAATATCACCGGAGACTAGTTCAAGACGACCTTGCGCGATTTCTTCTGCGAATGTTTGCTCAATGAGTGGGATAAGATCAGGATCCTTTTCTACCGCAATAACTTTCCCAGCAGAAGTTAAAAGTTTTTTTGTCAGAGCTCCTTTTCCTGGCCCGATTTCAAGCACAATATCATTAGTGCTTAGGTTTGCCGTCTTTACTATGGTTGTGAGGGCGTGTGCGCTTTTAAGAAAATTTTGCCCAAGACTCTTTTTTGCCTTGTGGTGCATAGATGCCCTTATTGTGCACAATCTTAGTCTAAAAAGATAGTATATCCCCCATCTTCCTTTACCGCGATTGTCTTTTCGGTAAGCTCCTCTGGAATGTCATAAAGGAATTCTGAAGGGGTGCTGATCATTCGTTGCCCGTAGAGGGTGCGGATGCTTGCATAGGAAAGATGTAGTGCAACGCGTGCGCGAGTTAATGCAACATAAAAGAGTCTACGCTCCTCTTCTTGGTCTTCAAGAGAACGCTTCGTGTCTCGTTTGTGGGGGAAAAGGTCTTGTTCGAGTCCTGTGATAAAGACGTGATCGAATTCAAGGCCCTTTGAGGCGTGTACTGTCATGAGACGCACACCACCCTCTTTGTTTTGTAGCAGTGAATCTTGTTCACCAGCTAGTGATGCATTTTCCAAAAGACGCTCAATTCCTTCGGTTGGTCCATATGAGTCATAACTTAATGCTACCGTTGCAAGTTCTTTCATGTTTTCGAGGCGTTCAATATCATCACTGCTACCCTGTGCAAGTGTTTCTTCGAGCCCTGTTTCTTTTAGTACAAATTTTATTGTTTCAGAGGGCATATGATTATGGAGATACTTGGCGATTGTATCAAGTAATGTGTAAAATCCTTGAATTTTCTTTTGTGTGGCAGGAGTAAGCTCATTCATTTTCCCTGAAAGAAGTTTTGTAACAGTTACTTTTCCGAGACCACGAGCTGGAACGTTAATTATTCTTTTAATATCACCGAGACTTTCTTTGTTTAAGGCAGCTCGAATATATGAAAGCACATCTTTGATTTCCTTTCTGTCAAAAAATTTTGTTCCAAGTACTTGGTATGGAATTTGTCTAGAAAGAAGAGCTTCTTCAAGTACTCGAGATTGAAAGTTCGCACGATAAAGAACAGCGATCTCTTCAAAAGTAACCCCATCTTTTGCTAGTGATTCTATTGTGCGAGCTATAGATTCGGCTTCAAGTACTTCATCATAGCATTCTGTAATTACGATGGGGTCTCCCTGCATGTTTTCAGTAAAGAGATTTTTTTCTTTACGAACGCTATTTTTTTTAATAATTGCATTAGCTGCCTCTAGGATAGTTTTTGTTGAGCGATAGTTTTCTTCGAGAAGTACCACATGTGCTCCAGGGTAATCACGTTCAAAATTAAGAATATTTTTTAAATTTGCCCCACGCCAGCTGTAAATATTTTGATCACTATCGCCAACGACACAAATATTTTTGCGTTGTCCTGTAAGGAGTTTTGTAATTTCGTACTGGACAGCATTTGTGTCTTGATATTCATCAACATGAATATAATGAAAACGATCTTGGTATTCTTTGCGAATTTCCGGATGATTTCTTA
Organism: uncultured Candidatus Saccharibacteria bacterium; assembly: GCA_964598385.1. GTDB lineage: Bacteria > Patescibacteriota > Minisyncoccia > Phycocordibacterales > UBA9973 > CALRHK01. Next base: position 7,315 of record CAZRBQ010000011.1, on the reverse strand, counting down.
AAAGTTCTGCGGTTTTAAGTAGTAAGTCATCAAAATCAAATGCATGATCACGGATTAAAAAACGCTCATAATTTCTAAAAATTTCTGCGACCATTTTCTCATAATGAGAACTTGTTTTTAAAGAGTATTGTTCGGCGTTCATTCCTTCACCTTTTATTCGCGAAATAAGCCCGCGCACTTTTTTTGGTTCAGTTTGTTTTGTATCAAGCCCTGTCGCTTCAATTGCCTCTTTGATAAGTGCAAGTGAATCATTTTCATCAGCAATACCAAAATGCCTTGTTAATCCATAGCGAACAGCATGTTTTTTTAAAATGTGTACACCAAGAGAATGAAAAGTTGCTATAAAGGGTTCGCCGTGTAGGTGGAGTGTGTATGTTTCAAGGAGTGCACGAGTTCGTTCTTTCATTTCTTGTGCAGCCTTATTGGTAAAAGTAATTGCAAGAATGTTTTCAGGAGAAACACCCTTACTGATTAGCTCAACGATACGATGAGTCAGTGTTTTAGTTTTTCCTGCTCCTGCACCAGCAATAATTAAAAGCGGTCCTTCGGTGTGAAGTACCGCTTCTTTTTGTTTTTCGTTAAGGAGTGCAAGATGGCGCATTTCGCTACTATACCATGAGTTAGTTTTCTTAAACAAAAATTGCCGACAGAGTCGGCAATTTTTTACGCTTGAGGCATTTCGCCAAGCATGTGTAATGATTCTTGTTTAAACTTTTCTGATTCTTCTTTTATGATTTCTTCAAGGTTTGGTACATGTGATTTCAAAAAAGTAAAAATAGCATCTTGGTCTGCACCGCTATCTACAAGTTTTTCAAATTCTGTAACAGTGTCGTCAGCGAGCACCTCCATGACGCGTAATAATACCGCTTGATAAATCAGGGTGCCTACTTTTCCAAGGAGCTCTTGCTGAGCTTCAGGTGTCATAGTGCTTGGATCAAGACCGAGACTTTTAATAATGCTTGTTGCTGTGTTTTCCATATACTTTAGATTCCATTTTTAACGAGCGCTTCGAC
>CAZRBQ010000011.1:0-6265 GCA_964598385.1 uncultured Candidatus Saccharibacteria bacterium | reverse complement strand
TCAATTCCAGAGGTTGTTCGTAGCGTGTTGAGTTCGGTAAGAAATGGCTTCATTGTTGGATCGACTATTGCGCTTGTTCCAGGTGCGTTCATTCGAGCGTAGGTGTCAAATGCCATTTGAGCTTTCATATCTTTTATACGGAGCCATTCTGGAGATTGATCTCCGTGAAGAGTCACGTTCCCTGTACTATCGAGTTTTGCAAATGATTTATCGATAAATTTTTCATAAACACGACTAACATTTTCTTCTATCGAAGGTTCAGAAATTTCAATTCCTGAATCAAGCTCTTCTGTGCCGTGTGTTCCATTTTCTGGTGTGGCTGGAACTTCCTGTCCGGTTATTGTGGTTGTTGTTACCATTTCAGGGCCTCGCACATCTCCGCTTTGGTCACTATCAAACATTTTTCCTTGCCATTGCCCTGGTTGAGTTACTGTATTTGATTGGAGTATGTGGGGAGTAGTTTCTCCAGCATCTTGATAATAGAGATTTCCCTTACCATCAATGCCCATCCTTCCTCCTTCGTGTAAGAGTGCACTCTCTGAGTCATTACCTGGTGTATACATCCCAAACTTCATAGAAAGTTTTTCGGGGTCGCCAGCAAGAATTTCTTTTACCGGTAAAGGAATTTTTTCAGGAGCAACGCCCGTGTATTGTAGTGCAAGTTCTTTCTTGAGATTTCCAAAAGCACGAATTGCGCCGTCGCCTTGGTTAAATCGTACAAAAGCTTCTTTGGTTATTTCGGGAGTAGGTTCAATTTTTGGAGGAGTAACTTCTGGCTTTGGGTTAGGTTCGATTGTTGTATTATCTGGTGAAAGTAGGGCTGGTGCGAGCCAGTGTGCAGCTGAAAATGATGTTCCCGCGACTGCGATACCGCGTAGTAGGGCACGTTTACGGTTTTCACGAGTTTCTTTTTCAATTATTTCCTTATAGCGAGCTTCTGCATTTGCTAAAACTCCCTCAAACTTCCCAAGCATTACATCATTAAGAAGTAAATGCTCACTCGCAATTCTCCTGTTTTCTGGTGTATTACCGGTAATTTTGTCTTTGAGATTAAACATTCCTTTGGTCGCAAGACCAGCACCAGTGCCTATTCCTGTTGCAAAAAGACGCATTTTCCCCGCAGTGAGTCCTGCTGCTGCGGCAGTGGCTGCGCCTGCACCCATGGTGAGTGCACCAGCACCTGCACTTCCCGCTGCGATGAGTGTAATGAGTGCGATTCGTTTTGCAGGAGAAAGTTTTCGGTAGCCATCAAGTGCTTTCATGAGAATATTTCGTTTCTTTGTTGGAAGCCCTTCAACTTTCAATTGGTTTATTTTTTCAAATTCATTTATATACGCCTCTTTGAAGGCATTTGCTCGTTCAATATTGAGCGGGTAAAGTAATGCATCAAGCTCTTGTTTATATTCAGGTGTTCCAGGGGCTGATGTTATAGTTTTTAAAAGTTCAACTTTCTTTTTGTTGAGATAATCGTTAGCGTACTCTTGCTTTGCTTTTCCATATGCCTCTTCAGCTTGTTGTAGTTTTTCACCAAGCTCAGGGACATCAGCATAGTTAATTTTATCAAGACGAAACGTAACTACTCGTCCGATTTTTTTCATAAAACCAGAAAGCGTGTTGTTTTGTTCGCGACGCTTTTCCATGAATTCATGATATGTCTTTATGTAGGAAGCTCGTGCTTCATCAAGTAGCTCTTCTGGAGTTTTTGGTTGTTCAATAGGTGCTTCTGGAAGAGGGTCACCAAATTTTCGTATGCCATAGGCAAGATTTCCTAATGTTTGTGGTAGTTCTTGTTCAGGTTCAGGAGTTTCAGTTTTTACTTGTTCAGTTTTTTCGTTTATTTCAACAGGAGCTTGTTCTTTCTTTGGTGATTTTTCTGTGGTTGTACCAACAGAATTATTTTCACCCTCTGTAATACCAAGAATTTTACGCAACTCTACGATACGATTTTTTGTTTCCTCGTGCTTAGTCTTATCTTCGGCGAGGGTTGTTTCAGCGATAGCGATTTTTTTCTGAATATCTTCAAGTTCCTCAGATCGAGCACGGATAAATTCTTTTTGTTGAAGTAGCGATGACGCAAGATAGTCTTTTTTTCTTTCATCTCCATCTTTCGTTGCTTGAACAAGCATCTCTTCAACTTCAAGACGCATTTTTTCAGCACTAAGAATGCTACTTTTTATATTATTCTCAAGCTCACGCTGGGCGCTAAGTGATTGTTCACCAAGTTCAATTTTATTTGAAAGAATTTCTTCAACACGTGTATCAAGTGTAAGGCGTAGTTCGTCGCGCTTTCGGGTACCAGCAAGTAATTCTTCTTCTTTGTTTTGAGCTATTTCTTCAAGGAGTTTTGATTCTGCAGCACGTAATGCAATAAGTGCACTTTGAGCGCCAAGCTCAGTGCTTGATTCATATTTTTTTATTTCTTTTCTAAGAAAGGAGAGTTTTGCTTCCTCAGGATTTTTTATTTCTTCCACGGCAACTACATCTTTTTCAGCTGTTGGATGTGTTGAGTTATTTTCTACAGAAGCCTCCGCTGTCTCAACTGTTTCAATCGCTTCATTTGTATCTTCTAAAATGATACCTGCTTTTCCGCTATCTCTCTCTTTAATAAAATCTGAAAGTTTTGCCTTGCCGTTCTTCAATGATGAAGGAGTAATATCAATAGGGCCACTAGGGTCTCCTTCAGGAAGGTTTTTCTGGTGTTTAATTATTTTGTCGATTGTAAATGAAAAAGTATTATTTGCTTGATCAATTGCAGTGACAGTGATGTAGCTACTTGATCCGCTTTCTTTGCGAAAAATTCTATCGCCTACTTTTAACGGAGAATCTTTTTTTTCTTGAATATTTTTTTTATCAAAATGTTCCATAGGTGATTGTATATCTGTTGTGTCTATAGTATAAGTTACTTTTTGTTTATCGGGAAGTTCAATAACGAGAAAGTTTCCATCAGCAGTACCATTTGTTTCTAATAATTTACCTCGAATGCTTGTTCCTTTTTTACTAAAGGTAACAAAACGGTTACCATCATGAATTTCTATCTTTTTTATTGTGAGAGCATGTTCTTTTTGATCAAAAACTATTGCACCAACTGGAACAGTAATTTTTTTCCCTTGTAAAAAATTCGTAAAGGTAAGTGAGTCGAGTGTTCGATTTTCATAGCGACTTAAAATAGTATCGGGTATGCTCCCGTCTTTTTCCGAAACATAGCTTATTATCTTGTCCCCATTTTTTTGAGTGTTTGTTACTTCATAAAGTGGTTCATCTCCAGGTATTTTTCTAACCGCAGTGCCTAATTTCAAGTCAGTAATTTTTAAAAGTTCTTTTTTTGCTTTTGCCTCTTCTGTGTCTTTTGGGAGAGCATTACCAAAAACACTGTAGTCCCAGGTAGCTTCCTCTTTTTGTCCAGCAGTGTTTTTTCCTGAAAAAATAAGTTTATCACTCTTTATCTCTTTCTTTTCTAGTGTAGAAGTGTCACGTGCCGTGTGTACAGCATCAATTGTTACTTTATCGGGCGTTAATTTAAACTCTGTGTCTCGAAGTTGCCCTGAGTCATCTTTTACTCTTTCACTAAAAACCATATGAACCCCCGCAGGCGCTTCTGTGTCCTTAATAGCTTTTTCAAATCGTGCCCTCCCGCCGTTTGCCATCGTAAACGTTTCTCCATGGTCAATGGTTACTGTTTCGTGGGGTTCTGTATGAACGGTTACGCCCATACTTTCAATTGTTTCTAGCTTTTTTGAGCCTTGAGACATATATATGTACATATTGTATCGGTAAAAAGTGTTTTCTGATTATGGATAAAACAAAAAATCAATAATAAAATACATATTTTTAATTTTGTCAAAAATATAGACAAGAAAGACTTTTTGGTGTCCTGTGTAAAACATGGTTGACTCCTGCTGTCACCTTGCTACTCTTTATCTATAGGGGTCATACCCCCTTTTCCTGTCTAAGGTAGAAATCCAAAAAAACCTTTTAAAATAAGGAAATTTGGAATACTGAATGATCGTAATATGTGCGCGGTTAAATTATCTGATCACCATGGTCGCGATCAGAGTCTGTCCGCCACCTTAATTTATATAGAACCTAACATTACAAAGAAATCTGCCCCACGTTTTTCATGGAGATTTCTAAAATATCCTTTAATTTCAAGGGCAAAAAGCTCAAAGGCTTTTGTATTTGGTGTATTTTTTGGTGCAATTGTATTCCCTTTAGTTGCTCAAGCAGGAATTCTTGCAATTGTTGAAAACCTTTTTAATACCGAGAGCGCTTTCTCTGATGATGCAAAAGCAATTAATAATTCACAGAAACTTGCACTCCGTGACCCACGAGTAATACCAAACCCAGAACCAGCAAAACAGGTTGCAACTGATATCGCTATCGCAGATAATGCCCTTGTTTCAGATGTTGGTCCTGTAGGAACACTTGCTGATATTTCAGGAACTGATGACAGTATTGGCTCAATTAGTTTGTATGTTGTTCGTAAGGGGGACACTATTGCATCTGTAGCAAAAATGTTTGATGTTTCAGCAAACACTATTCTTTGGGCAAATGATCTTAAGAAGGGTCAAGCTATTCAAGAAGGTACAACGCTTGTGATATTGCCAGTTTCCGGAGTTCAGTACACGATCAAGCGTGGTGATACAATTGCAGGTATTGCAAAGAAATTTTCTGTCGATGACCCTGCTGATATTGAACACTATAATGATATTACAGGTGGACTTATTGCTGGGACAACAATAATCATTCCAGGTGCAGAACTTATAACACAACCAATAAATAAGAACGTTCAAGCAGTTGCAAAAAGTTCAAGTGAATCAGTTTCTGTAGGAACTGGAAACGGATATTTCATTAGACCACTTCCATATTCGTGTCCTCGTACACAAGGAATACATGATGCTTATGCTATTGATATTGGTTGCCCAATTGGTACTCCAATTAAAGCTGCCGCGGATGGTACAGTAATGTTTGCAAAAACAGGATGGAATGGAGGATATGGTAATTTAATAATCATTTCACATCAAAATGGGGTTAGAACATTTTATGCGCACCAAACTCGATTTGCAGTATCGCAGGGTGAGACAGTGTCACAAGGTCAAATTATTGGTTATGTAGGATCAACTGGTCGTTCAACTGGGCCACATCTACACTTTGAAGTAAGAGGAATGAAAAACCCTGGATTCTCAGATGCCCCATCAGCCTGGAAACGACAATAAAAAACACCGCTAGTCGGTGTTTTTTATTGTGTTAATTGTGGCCGATAGCGAAGTGCCTCAAGAATGTGTGGTATTTCTATCCATTCTGACTCTTCAAGATCTGCAATTGTTCGGGCAAGTTTAATTGTTCTATGGAACGCTCGTGCAGAAAGCCCTAATTTCTCAGCACCATCAATGAGAGTTTTTCGCGCATCTTCTTTCAGAAATGCATAGCGTGCAATGTCTTTTGCTGATAAGTCTTTATTTTTTGTAAGGGAGCTTTCCTTATATCGTGCTTGAGCAAATGCTTGTGCTTTTGCGACTCGCGAGCGAACTGTTCGTGAGGACTCCCCCTCTGCCTCAGAAAGCGTATCGTACGAGACAGGTCCAACATAAAGCCCAATATCAATTCGATCTAAAATCGGACCGGAAACTTTTTTCTGGTAACGTGCAATTTCGTGTGCTGTGCAGACGCACTGTTTCCCCTTTGTTCCATAATTGCCACACGGACAAGGATTCATTGCTGCGACAAGAACAAAATCAGATGGAAATTGTGCTGATCCTCGTGCACGTGCGATAGTAACGATTCGGTCTTCTAAAGGTTGTCTTAATGATTCAAGTACACGTTTTTCAAACTCAGGGAATTCATCAAGAAAAAGTACTCCGCGATGTGCAAGGGTTACTTCTCCTGGTTTTGGGAATGTGCCACCTCCTATCATTGATACATATGATGATGTATGGTGCGGAGAACGAAATGGAGGCGTGGTAAGAATTGTTCCAGAAAGTATTCCTGCTAATGAGTGTATCCCTGTTACTTCAAGTGATGTTTGTGAATCGAGTGTTGGGAGTATGCTCGCAAGGGCACGAGCAAGCATGGTTTTTCCAGTTCCCGGGGGTCCAAATAAAAGCACGTTGTGTCCGCCAGCAGCTGCAATTTCTAAACCTCGTTTTGCACTTGCTTGGCCTTTTACATCCTTAAAATCAAGTGAGTGTAAATGTTCATTTTGGGTATGTATTGTTGGAGGGGTTGGGATAAGACGAGTAGGTGTTTTGTTTTTATCTATGGCGTTGTC
>CAZRBQ010000010.1:12869-14639 GCA_964598385.1 uncultured Candidatus Saccharibacteria bacterium | reverse complement strand
TAATCAATCCTGAAGGAACCGTACTCTGATCGCCAGCGATGTTTGGACAAAGGTCGGTTGTTGATGTTGGCGTCACACAGTTGCCGAAAATATCTACAACCATGCCTGACGGCACTGTTGGTTGATTGCCAGCGATGTTTGGACAAAGGTCGCCAGTTGTTACTGTTGGCACACAATCACCAGAGGTATCAATGACCATTCCAGATGGTATTGTTGCTTGATCGCCAGCGATGTTTGGACAAAGGTCAGTTGTTGATGTTGGCGTCACACAGTTGCCGAAACTATCGATAGTCATTCCGCTTGGTACTGTCACTTGATTGCCAGCGATGTTTGGACAAAGGTCGGTTGTCGATGTTGGTGTCACACAGTTGCCGAAACTATCAAGTACCATTCCAACAGGTACAGTCGCTTGATCTCCGCTAATGTTTGGACAAAGGTCGGTTGTCGATGTTGGCGTCACACAGTTGCCAAAACTATCAATATACATTCCAGACGGCACTGTTGATTGACTACCTACAATATTTGGACACAAATCGACTGGTGGTGGTTCTACACAATTTCCAAATCCATCAACAATATAGCCTGACGGAACTACAACTTGAACACCGCTTATATTAGGACAAAGATCAGGGCCACCTGAGGATACGCAATTTCCAGAAAGATCAATATACATTCCTGAAGGAATAGTAAGTTGAGTACCAGCTATGTTTGGACACAGGTCGGCACCAGGATAAGTACATGGCAACGGACCACCAAAATTTGACGCAAGGGGATCTTGGCACCATGAAGGGCCTCCACCTCCTGGAACACAATTTCCTGACCCATCGATAATCATTCCACTTGGTACAGTCGCTTGATCTCCGCTAATGTTTGGACAAAGGTCGGTTGTCGATGTTGGCGTCACACAGTTGCCGAAACTATCTACAACCATGCCTGACGGCACTGTTGGTTGATTGCCAGCAATGTTTGGACAAAGGTCAGTAACTACAACATCATTAACTTGAATCGTAAAAGTTTTTGCTGATGAAATAAAATTACTTGCATTTGGAAATGCGTCTGTTGCTTGTATTGTCACAGAATATGTTCCTGCTGTAGTTGGCGTACCAGAAATAATTCCTCCAGATGAAAGCGAAAGTCCGGCTGGAAGTGCCCCACCTGTCACTGCAAACGAAACAGTTCCTTGTGAATTTGCTGTAGCTAGTGTTTGAGAATACGCACTACCAACAGTACCTGCTGGTAATGATGGGGTTGTAATTTCAACAAAATTGAAAATCATAATTCGGTCATATCCAGCATCTGCCACATAGTATCGATTGTTTCCTGCATCAACAACACCGCCAAGCGCGGGAACACCAAATGTCATATTTCCAAGCGATGCTTGATTTGGAGTATTCAGCATAACGGTATAAGCATTTGCATCAAATCTTCCAAGCACTGCACGTGGTGTCGCTGGCAATCCTGTAGAAAGATCGCTTACATCAAAAATTAGTGTTCCAATATTATCATTAAAGAAAAGTTGTTGTCGCCCTTTATCGTACGCAATATACGCATAGGAATTTAAGTATGTGCCCCACCAAGCAGTAGGACAAAGTGGTGTTTGTCCATTTGCAATACCAGTACTACTATTCCCACAAATTGTTACCGCAGGACTACCTGCTTGTCGTACATCAAATACAGCAAGGTCCAACCCTGATGCATTAATTGCAAATAATAATCCTCTAGCTTCATCAAGAGCAAGCTCTGTAATAAAACCACCACTACCTGACCAAT
>CAZRBQ010000010.1:3527-12859 GCA_964598385.1 uncultured Candidatus Saccharibacteria bacterium | reverse complement strand
TGCGTTCATATTATCAACAATGCCATTTGTAGTGTTACCACAAAGAGTAATTGTTCGTGATCCTGCTGGTGCAACATCAAAGACCGCAATACGTGTCCCGTCTGCTACAAACAATACTTGTCGACTTTCGTCGTATGCAAGTGCTGTAGCAGTCGAAGTATTTTGTGCGACTGGAAGTACATTGTTTGAATTGTAATCTGGTTGTCCACCTAAAATATTTACTGCAGTATTACTTGAATTTATTCCTGAAGTTACATCAAATACAAGTACCCTATTTGAATCTGAAACAAAGAGTCGTTGATGTGTTGAATCAACAGCAAGAGCAATCGGGGTAATTCCACCATATAAACCAGTGGTATCAGAACCAAAACTATTGTTCGACGGAGTCATTACACCCGTTCCAAGTTGCCCATCTGATATAAAATCAGGGAAATTATTACTTGCATCTAAGTCAAAGGATGAAATAGTTGCTTGGGTACCATTTGAAACAAATACTCGATGGTTTATTTCATCAAACACAACCTTAGGTTGAGTAAGCGAAGGACTACCGGAAATAAAATCTGGCTGATAAAGAACGTATGATGCAAGGTACGGCAACGGATCAGCATCTGCAATAGTTATAAGCGTATCATGCTGATTTGAATAAAACTTGCTTACACCAAATTCATCATATGAACGAAGGGTGAAATTATATGTTCCAGAAGTAGTAGGAGTACCAACCAATGCACTATAATTAATACTTATTCCGGGTGGTAAACTTCCAGCAATGGCTTCGATAAAAAAGTATACCCCTTGATAATTCTGTGCAGTAAGTGTGGCTGAATAAGGAGTTCCTACATTTCCACTTGGTAATGATGGGGTATCGAGTGAAATAAAATTATATATTAGAACTCGGCTATTGTAACTATCTATAAGGTATAGTCTTCTATTTATCTCATCAAACACAGAACCAATCGGATTGCCGAATTGTCCTTGCGATGTTCCTGGTGTATTTGTAGAAAAACTATTCTGCCCAAGAACACCCTCTGGGTCTTCCCCATTTGTTATTGTAAAGAAATCATATACATATACTCTATGTTCACTACTATTTGATACAAATAGTGATTGTGATGTTGATGAATATGAAAGTCCTTGTACATCACCTGTGAATGTATTTGTCGTTGCAAAAGGAGTCATGTTATTGGATGGTCCAGTTGTGACATTGTAGACAGCAACATCAGAGGTGGTTGTTCCATCAAAACGCCCTACATAAAGATAGTGTCGAGCAGTATCAATCGCAAGACCACGATATGGGTCATTTGCATTTATCGATGCAGAATAATTGAAAGTGCTTGCATTCAAAATATGTGCAGCACTTATGCCATTTGCTAACGTTGCCGTATCAAATGAAAGTAATCGATTGTTTGCCCCATCAATCACATATAAATCTTTTGCAACTGAAGATGGATCATAAGCGAGCGCCACAGGTTCACCGATTCGATCTTGTGTTGGTGTTGTATCGAGCGTTGTTGATACAAGACTTGTTTGTCCAAGTACATAGCTTGCATTCATATGATCTGTTGCACCACCTGAAACATCAAAAACAAGTATTCGCTGATTCCCCTTGTCACAAACAAACAAATATCCACGTGTTTCGTCAATATCAAGACACGTTGGACTTGTCATGCCATTTGCGCCTTGGCCTGCAGACATACTGTAAAAATTTGGTTGCCCAAGAACAACATCTGGAATCCTATCGATTAAATTTTTATTTGAATCAAGATTATAAACAAGAACACGATTATTATGACCATCTGAAACATACAATTTGTTTCGTGCAGAATCAATCGCAACATCACCATCATTGTCATAACCAAAAGCAAAACCTACTTCATTTGGATACGGATCTGGAGAAGAAAATGACTGGCTATTATTTTGACCTGACGCAGTATAATCTGGTGAACCATACGATGATCGAATTACTTGCCCGTAAACATAGTCCATATTCGGCGAAGTAGCACTGCTTCCAGTTAAATCTTGAAATGTCCACTCTAGGACACGATTATTTCCGTAGTCTGTAATAAAGACATTGTTATTCGCATAGTCAGTAGTAATAAAAAATGGAGAAGAAAATGTATTACGGGTCGTACCAGATGATACTCCAGTAAAATTGTTTACAGTGCCTTGCCCCAACACAAATAGCGCATGAGCATTTGCACCAGCTCCTTGTATTTGCAATCTGTTATACACAAGGACACGATTATTTCCGTAGTCTGCAACAATAAGAAAATTATCTCCAAACATTTCTGCACTTCGTGGTGACGATAAGCCCTGTTGTGTCGCTGATGCGGTGTTTGAATCAAAATCAGGCTGGCCAACAACCATAAGTGCATCCATACCATTTGCAAAACCAGTTTTTAGATCATAGATAAGAATACGATTGTTATTTGTGTCTGCCACAAACAAAAATTTATACGTCCCACCATCTACAGAAGAGAACGAAATTCCTCTCGGAAAATACATTTTATTGATGCTTGTCCCAAACGAAGTTGTTGCAAAATCTGGTTGACCAAACACACAACTTGCATTCATGCCATTTGCGATACCGTTTGTTGTAGTTCCACACAGTGTTCTATCTGGACTACCACTATCTCGAGCATCGTATACGAGCACACGATGATTTCCTGTATCTGCGACAAACACAAGTTCGTTAACAGGATCGTACCCAACACCTCGGGGAGTCGTAAATCCTGTTTGTCCAGCACCTTGCCCATTTGAAGTAAAATCTGCTTGTCCAAGTACATAGCTTGCATTCATGCCGTTGGTAATACCACCAGAGGTGTCATAGACAAGCACACGATTGTTATCGTATTCAACAACAAACACTCTTTGATTTGCCGTATCAACAGCAATAGCTCGTGGGGAATCCATGCCACTTTGCGTAGTTGCTTGTGTTGAGGAAAGCATATTGGGTTGACCAAGAACATACGTTGCATTCAAACTTGTCTGACGATTTGCGCCATTAAGTTGATATACAAGCACACGATTATTTTGAATATCTGCTACGTAGAGTAAGTGGTTTACGGGATCAAGCGCAGTTGCAGTCGGATCATGTAAACCAAAACGATTTGTTGAGGGAGCTGCAATTGGCAAATTACTATCTGGTGTACCTTGTGTAAATGTTGGCACATAGTTAACCGGTAAATGACCAAGCATGTCTGATGCTTGGTATTCACCGGTTGCGCGCACAAATGGAGAAACTACCATAATAATGGCAAGCGCTGTAACCGCAAAAGTAAACACATGAAGTGGGATGTGGTACTTGTGCAATAATTTCATTGTTTATATTGTAGCAACTTATTAAAGAAAATACTCCTTTTGCAGTGGATATACTATCATTGACATACTACTTTTTATATTATATTTTAAAAATAAAATGAATACTCAAAACGAACAGCCAAAAAATGATTCTTCACACGAAAAACCAGTCATAACCTTCATTCCAGAAAACCAACGTAATGCGATTGCAAAACTAGATTTACTCCACAAAAAGCATGTGGAGCTACTCAATGACACAACTCTAAATGAAGAAAAAGAAGAATCATAAAACCCCGCTATGCGGGGTTTTATTTTTTTAGAACTTTCTTTAAATATTTTCCAGTAAATGATTTTGGATTTTCAGCTACTTGTTCAGGAGTTCCTTTTGCAACAAGTTCACCACCACCTGTGCCACCTTCTGGACCAAAATCAAGAATATAATCTGCACACTTGATAATATCCATATTGTGTTCAATCACAACAACAGTATTACCTTTTCCAATAAGCTTATTAAGTACTTCAAGTAATTTCGCCACATCATCATAATGCAGTCCTACAGTAGGCTCATCAAGTAGATACATTGTCTTTTCAAGATGTGGTCGATACAACTCACTTGCAATCTTTACACGCTGCGCTTCTCCACCAGAAAGAGTTGTTGCTGATTGTCCAAGCTCTAAATAGCCAAGCCCAACATCAGAAAGTGTTTTTAGTCGATCGTACACAGTAGGAATATCCTCAAAAAAAGTTAATGCTTCTTCAACTGTTGTTTTTAGTACTTGATATATATTTTTCCCTTTATATTTCACCCCAAGAGTCTCCTTATCAAAACGCTTTCCCCCACACACATCACAAGTAACGTACACAGTTGGCAAAAAGTGCATTTCAACAGCAATCTCACCATTTCCTTCACATGCCTCACAACGACCACCCTTCACATTGAATGAAAAACGATTTGACTTCCACCCTCGCAATCGAGCTTCCTCTGTCTCAGCAAATAAATCACGAATATGCGTAAATGCTCCAGTGTAAGTTGCTAAATTTGATCGTGGGGTTCGTCCGACTGGTGATTGGTCGATCAAAATCGCACGTGAAAGATACTCTGTGCCAGAAATTGAAGCGGCATTAACTATTTGTGCTGAACGAAATTTTCTTTCATACCGTGCTTGGAGATTTTTATGTAAAATTTCATACATAAACGAACTTTTTCCTGAACCAGACACACCCGTAATACACACAAGTTTTCCAAGAGGAACTTCTGCGGTAAGATTTTTGATATTAAATACTTTTCCTCCTGAAATTTTAATTACTCCTTTATCGTTTGTTCTTCGTACTTCAGGAAGTGGTATCTTTTCTTCGTTCCGTAAATACGCAAGTGTTCGAGATTTAGAACTATTTGTTTTTGCAGACAATAAACTTTCAAGCCATCCAGCAACAACTACTTCCCCGCCATGCACTCCAGCTTTTGGACCAATATCAACAATATAATCAGATGCATAAATTGTATCCTCATCATGTTCCACAACTACAATCGTATTACCTAAATCTCGAAGGTCTTCTAATGTTTTTATTAGTCGTTCATTGTCTCGCTGATGTAATCCAATAGTCGGTTCATCAAGTACATAAAGTGCTCCAACAAGACGTGAGCCAAGCTGTGATGCAAGACGAATACGTTGCGCTTCTCCACCCGAAAGTGTGTTCGCCTTTCGATCAAGTGCCAGATAGTCTAATCCAACATTAAGCATAAATGATAATCGCGCCTCAATTTCTTTTAACACCACTTTTGCAATTTCTTTTTCTTGTGAGGTAAGACTAAGCTCAATAAAAAAATCGACAGCACTAGCGATTGAAAGTGACGTAAGTGTTACAATATTACATTTCTTTTTTCCTAAAAATACATGAAGGGCTTCGGTACGGAGGCGCTTTCCTTTACAATCATCACAAGCTTCATTTCCGCCAAAATATTTTGTTCCCAAACCATTACAAGTCGGACAAGCACCATACGGTGAATTGAATGAAAAAAGTCGAGGCTCAATTTCCGGAAACGAAAAACCATCCCGTGGACACGCAAACTTCGTTGAAAGTAAGGTTTCTTCTTCGCCAATTTTTATCGTAACGAGACCATCCGCCTCAAGCAAAGCCCGCTCAACCGCTTCAGATATACGTAAACGTGCATCATCGGGAGTATCGCTGAATTCGTGTAATGCAAAAGAATCAACAACAACATCAATAGTATGTGTTTTATTTTTTGAAAGAATAATTTGATCACGTAGATTTTTTATTTGACCATCAAGTCGAATTCTAGAAAAACCTTTCCCAAGTAGATCATACAGTAGCTGGTAATATTCCCCTTTTCTACCTCGAACAACAGGAGCGAGAACCATTAGTTCTGTTTCGTCCCATTCAACATCCATTACTTTTTTCTTTTTTGTTGAACCTTTCGTGTAAGTTTGTATTTTTTCAAATGCAAACGATAATATTTCTTCTTGTGAAAGTTTTTTTATTTCCTCTCCACACACAGGACAATGTGGGCGACCAACACGTGCGAATAAGACACGCAGATAGTCATAGATTTCAGTAATCGTTGCTACAGTTGAACGAGGGTTATTTGATCGAGATTTCTGATCAATTGAGATAGCAGGAGAAAGACCTGTAATTTCATCAACATCGGGTTTTGGCATTTGATTCAAGAACTGGCGTGCATACGCAGAAAGCGATTCGACATATCGGCGTTGCCCTTCAGCAAAAATTGTATCGAAAGCAAGCGAACTTTTTCCTGAGCCAGACATACCGGTAATAACCACCATCTTATTGCGAGGCATTTCTACTGTTACATTTTTTAAGTTGTGGGTTCTCGCCCCTTTTACAACAATTTTTTCTGAAAATTCTTTTTTCATAATTTTAATGCCACAAACGCACCCGTACAGACTCGTAGGGTGTAACTATCTTTATTTGAAGAAAGTATAGCACAAGAGCAGACTATTGCCGAGGCATTACAACATCTACCTGTCCAAGCACATAAGGACCTACTTGGTACTCGGGAAAATGAAAAATAATAGTTTCGTCAGTAAATGTAAAGGCTAAAAAGTTCGCAATGTTTGGTGATGTTCCTTCATTAATCATCTTTACATCAACATAGTCTTCCCAATTTGCAAGAGTAGCACCGTTTGTGATTGCGTCAGCTTTCAAGCGATTTGTGATATCGTTGCGTGTAAATTTTGAAATAGTTACAAGGTAATTTTTATCATTTGGAAACAAATCTTGTAGTGTAATTTCTTTTTGCGCTACTACATTATAGTTAAACGCTTCAATACCTTCATAGCCATGTGCACCACCTTCATAACCACCATAACGAATAAGAATACTAATAGTAGAATTGTTTACCTGACTAATGTCATATTTTACTGAAAATTGAAATTTTTCATCATTTGCAGTCGGGACTGCTGGTATATTTTCAGGATCAGTTTCGTGACGTGCCTGCCAATTATCTTGTGCATTTTTTACATGCTCAGCGATTCTTGCTTGAACAAAATCATCAATCTTCTTATTGAATGATGCGTCAACACCTGTAAACTGCGGATACACAACATCAAGCACTGTATATGGATTTGGCGTTTTATATACCTTGTCATTTATTTGCACTCCCTGCTCGCTTGTTTCCTTTTGTTCTGTTTCAACTTTTTTGTGCATTGAAGTACCGCCCCACCGATACAGCAACACTAAACCTATGATAAAAAGTGCAACTACGATTACAGACCGAAATAGTTTTTGATTCATAATTACAGGGTAGCATTTCAAAATAAAAAGAAAAGCTGGCAGAATTCTACTAATTTATCTTACTTATTTTCACTATTTATTTTCTCTTGTAGCACCGCAATTTCATCACGTAGTATTGCTGCGGTTTCAAAATCAAGAGTTTTAACTGCTTTTGACATTTCTTTTTCTTTCAATGCAATTATTTTTTTATAAACAAGGATAGAACGTTCTTCATCTGAAAGTTTTATTAATTTTCCTTTCTCTTTTTTCTCTAAAGCAGATGATGCTTTTTTAAACAATGCAACATCAAGTGCAAGTTCTGCATTCACGGCTTTTTGATGTTCTGATTCGAGTGCCTCAGTAATATCATTAATTTGTTTTTTAATCGTTTTTGGAGTAATTCCGTGTTTTTTATTATAAGCAACTTGAAGCTCTCTACGTCTATTTGTCTCTTTGAGTGCTCGCTCCATTGAACCCGTCATACTATCTGCATACAAAATTACCCTCCCCATTGCATTACGTGCAGCACGTCCAATTGTTTGTACCAATGATGTTTCGCTTCGCAAAAAACCTTCTTTGTCAGCATCTAAAATACCAATGAGTGATACTTCTGGCAGATCAAGCCCTTCACGCAAAAGATTTACACCAACAAGCACATCAAACTCTCCTTTTCGAAATTGTGTCAAAATACGAATACGATCAATTGTTTTAATTTCACTGTGAAGATACTCTGCACGAACTTTTCGCTCTTTTAAATAGCTTGCAAGATCTTCTGCCATGCGTTTTGTTAAGGTTGTGGCAAGCACACGATCACCTTTTGCAATGACTGTTTCTGCTTCATGGATAAAATCCTGAATTTGTCCACCATAAACACCAGAAGAAAGTATTGGTCGCACTATCACTTCAGGATCTAGCAATCCTGTTGGGCGAATGATTTGTTCAACAATCTGTTCGCTTGTTTCTCGCTCAGTGTCTCCAGGTGTTGCGGAAACATATACAACCGAATCAATATTTTTTTCAAATTCATTATAACGTAATGGCCTATTGTCTGCCGCAGAAGGCAAGCGAAAACCAAAATCAATTAGTGTTTTTTTACGAGACGCATCGCCTGCGTACATCCCTGAAAGTTGTGGTAAGGTGACGTGTGATTCATCAATAAATGTCAAAAAATCTGCCGTTCCATCTTCCTTGTGGGGAAAATATGAAAGCAATGTATCAGGTGCTTCGCCAGCCACTTTTCCTGAAAGATGTCGTGAGTAATTTTCAATACCACTACAATAGCCAACCTCTCGAATCATTGCGAGATCATAATTTGTTCGTCGCTTTAATCGCTCGGCCTCAAGAAGCTTTCCTTCCTTTTCAAATTTTATAAGTTGTTCTGATAATTCTTGTTTAATATTTTCAAGCGCACGATCAAGAGTTTCATCTTGCGTAATGAAGTGCTTCGCTGGAAAAATAAATATCGTTACTTCCTCTGCAAGCACATGTGACGATACTGGATCAATACGAAGAATACGACTAATCTCAGAACCCTTAAACTCAATATGGTATAAAAAAGTTTCAGATACAGGCATTACCTCAATCTTGTTACCAATAGCTCGAAATTGCCCCGAGCTTAGATCAGCATTTGTGCGAGTAAAATGAATATCAATAAGTTGTTGCATTAACGAAACACGCGTGGCAGATTGCCCCACACTTATTTTTAAATTAACTTTCTCATATTCTTTCGGACTACCGAGGCCATAAATACAAGAAACAGATGCAACAATAATGACATCCTTTCGTGTAAGTAATGCTTGTGTTGAAGCATGGCGCAAACGATCAATTTCTTTATTTATTTGCGCATCTTTTTCTATATACGTATCAGTGACAGGCATATACGCTTCTGGCTGATAGTAATCATAGTACGAAACAAAGTAGTGAACAGCATTTTCTGGAAAAAATTCTTTAAATTCTTGTGCAAGTTGTGCTGCAAGTGTTTTATTGTGAGCGATAACAAGTGCAGGTTTATTAAGATTTGCAATAACGTTCGCAACTGTAAATGTTTTTCCTGTACCAGTAGCACCAAGAAGGGTTTGTTTTTTCATTCCCTTTTTGAAACCCTCTGTGAGTTCCTTAATCGCCTTTGGTTGATCGCCGGCAGGTAAAAAATCGCTTTTTAGCTTAAATACTCCCATCTGCATACTCTACGCTTTTTTTGAAATAAAAAAAAGCCACCATCACACAAAGTGCTTACGGTGGCAATTGTTAACAAGCGTTAACGAATTTTTGAAAAAATACCT
>CAZRBQ010000010.1:0-3517 GCA_964598385.1 uncultured Candidatus Saccharibacteria bacterium | reverse complement strand
TTCATGTATGCCGTGCTCTCTCTTGTTGAACCAACAATTGAGGGAAAATGAACGGAATAAATATCGATGCCATGTGAGCGCTCAAGATAACGAGCAAACTCAATACCATCTGAAGCGTCTGTAACGAATCCATCACAAACGAATACAATATAACGATTTAGGGTAGCATTTTCACCCTCATCAGAAATAAGAGCATCTTGGCTTTCGAAAAATCCGAATAATGCATTTGATTCATACCCACATGGTGGGTTAGAGCTCAAACTATCGAGCACATGACGAGCATGCACCTTATTCATCGTTAACGGAAGAACCGTGGTGCTTTTTTTGCCGAATGTGATAATTGCGATACTTGTAGTATCAAGATTAATCATATCGGATTCAAGTGATTGACGCAGCATCTCAACAAAGTTGAGTGCGTGCGAACGCATCGATGCCGACCAGTCAATCGTAAAGACAATTTGTGTTGGTGCATCATAGGGGTTTTGCGATTTAACTTCAGATGGTACACCTACAAAAAAGAGCAGGCAAAACTGGAGTACTGCGAGTGTTTTTTTCATATATTTTATTGTTAAAGTACAACCACAGAGTACAATAAAATAATATAAAAGTCAATTTTTATACCGCAAGAAGTGTCCTTACCTTCTCTTTACCAAGCGCCCATATAAATGTCGAGAGTCGTGGGCCAGTATCAGTACTAATCAAAAGTTGGTAGACGTCTTTAAAGAATGCACGTTGTCGTTTTGCATTTTCTTTTTGATCAAGTGTCTCATCTTTTGGAATCGCATATAACATTTTTTCTAATTGTTCAATTGAGTCTATTTCCCCATCCAAAAAGTCTGCAAGTGCTTTAATGTTCAAACGACTAGCTTCATTGAGCGTTGTTATATAGTCACGATTCACAACATCTCGAACAACAATCATTTCGCTTGGATTATATTTCATTAACCAATTTTTTGCGCATGGTAAACGAGAGGTAATTGAATGGGTTGAATATGACAATCCAGAACGTGAAAGTAGTTCGGTCATTTTTTGTAAATCCCACTGAGCAATTTGCCCAAAAGCTACTGCTTGCCGAAATGGAATCGGTGTATTTTCAAAAATAGTTTTATTATTTTCAAGCGAAAGTTCGAGCGCTCGCATACTAAACGCATCTAGCTTGTTTTCCTTGTAGAGCTCAACTTCTCGATCAAACTCGTCAAACTGTCTATATATTTCTGTGTCAAAGGCAAGCGTAAATGCCTGTGCTGGTGTTTTTTTCATATACAACCACTTAAGTACTTCAGGTTCATATATTTCAAGTAGTTGCAAAGGGCTTACTGCATTCCCTTTTGAGCCAGACATTTTTGCACCAAGACCAGAAAGGCCTACAAATTTATACTCGGCAAAGACTGGGGCACTTCGATGAAAAATAGTTGGAGCAATTACTGTTGCGATATCGTAACTTGATCCTGGCGATGCATGGTCATGCCCACCCGGCTCAAATACAACCGATTCATGTCGCCATCGCATTGGCCAATCAACTTTCCATTGTAATTTGACAAGGCCAGATGTACGAACGTTAATAGAGTCTTCTTGCTTTGTTTCGTGACAATAATAGGTGAGCAGTTCACTACTATCATCATATGAACGAATCTCAGTTGCATCTTTTCCAGTAAAACGAGAGTACACACTAACGGGGTAAAACTGTTCTACATATTCAGAAGCAGAAATTTTTTTCTCTTCCATTGCCTTTTCTGTCATGAATGAAAGAAGAATTTTTGCAATTTCCTTTCTCGCACGAAGTGCTTCAACAATCGCATCACTATAAACACCAGAAGTATATTCTTTCGATTGATAACGATAGGTAAGTGTAATTCCCAACCGAGTCATAGCTTGCTCCATTGGAGTTTCAAAAAATTTTGCATACGACTCGTCAGTAGAAAACGGACTTGCAATCATCGCAAGTGGTTTGCCTATATTTTCTGCAAATATTTCAGGAACGTTTGCGGGTACTTTTCGCAACCGGTCAAAGTCATCCCAAGAAAAAAGTACCCTTGTTTTCTTCCCCATTTTTTCAAGCTCTTTTGACACAACGTATGCTGTAATCACATCACGAAAATTACCAAAATGCACGATCCCCGAAGGACTAATTCCTGCTGCACAGGTATAAAGCTCTTCATTAGGAAATGCCTCAACAACCTTTCGAGCAATATGCTCTCCCCAGTGCATATCATTTGTATAAGAATGTGGGTCAATGCGTAGTGACATAGTTTTATAAATCGATTGTATCAAAATTTTATTTTCGGAGATAGCGATTTAAGAAAGATATTTTAAATGCATCAAATGTTCCCGCAATAATTGATTGACGCATCTGTTCAACTAATCTAACAAGAAAATGAATATTATGAATTGATGCAAGTGTTCCCGCGAGCATTTCTTTTGCGTGGAAAAGGTGTGCCACATATGCACGAGTATAATGCTTGCAGGTATAACACTCACAATCATTTTCTATTGGTGTATGATCATTACGATATGCACTATTTGCAATAATCATTCTTCCGTCTTTTGTATAGAGTGTACCATTTCGACCATGTCGAGTAGGCGTCACACAATCAAAAAGATCGACGCCTTGTTCAACACCCATAAAAAGATCTTCAGGTTCGCCAATACCCAATAGATGGCGTGGTTTTTCTTCCGGTAATACTTCATTTACCCACGCAACAGCTGTTGCCATATCTTCTTTTGCGAATGAACCCCCAATTCCAAAACCATCAAACCCTTTTCCCTGATCACTTTTCATTTCAGAAATAATTTTTGCAGATTTCTTTCTTAGATCTTCATGGCGACCTCCCTGCACAACACCAAATAACGCCTGATACTCACTATTTGGTTTTGAATGATGATATGAAAGACAACGTTTCGCCCATGCATGTGTTCGATCAAGTGACTCTTCTAAATAGCGATACTCTTCTGCTGGTGATGTGCATTCATCAAATGCAAAAATGATATCTGCACCAATTGCATGTTGGATTTCAATTGATTTTTCTGGAGTAATATAATGCAAACTACCATCAAGATGTGAACGAAAAGAAACACCGTCACTACCAATTGTTGCGAGTCTTGGAACACCATCAAGCGCACTTGATCGCTCTGAAATTTGCAACGATGGGTCGAGTGGTTTTACTACTTTAGAAATTTCTTTGCCGTATGCTACGCCAAGTGAAAAAACCTGAAATCCCCCAGAATCAGTCATTGTTGGTCCATCCCAATGCATAAATTTGCCGAGCCCACCGGCTTCACGAATCACATCAGCACCTGGCTGAAGATAAAGATGGTAGGTATTTGCAAGCACAACTTGAACACCTTCGTTTTTAAGTTGCTCGGGCAACACCGCTTTTAGTGTTGCTTTTGTTCCTACAGCAACAAATGCTGGCGTCTTGATAACTCCATGAGGGGTAACGAGCTCTCCTGCCCTACCGATACCGTTTTTGTGTTTATGTGTAATTGTGAATTGTATTGTACTCAAGGTGCCTGAACT
>CAZRBQ010000009.1:1662-14802 GCA_964598385.1 uncultured Candidatus Saccharibacteria bacterium | reverse complement strand
TCAATCAGAGCTCGCAGAAAAGTGTGAAGATGCGAAGTATTGTCTTGCAGGCAAAGCAGTTACCTTATATGAAGGAAAAGTTTGTGAGGCGTGTAGCCATACAGGATATAAAGGACGTCTTGCGGTTTTTGAATTTATTAAGGTTACTACTGAGATAGAAAATTTGATTCTTGAAAATCCTGCATCGAAACAAATTTGGGAACTTGCGCGCACGCAGGGGACGCGTTCTATGTTTGAAGATGGTATTGATAAGGTGAAAAATGGTATTACTACCATCGATGAGTTATTGCGTGTAACTGAGCCACCAGAGTTAGGAAGCAAAAAATAGTTCTCTATGACACAAAAAAAATCCTCAAAAGATCTAACACTTTATTTTGGTGTTGGGAAAGAAAGGGAATACTTTATCGAGAATTTAAGTTTCTTGATTTCTTCTGGTATGCCAGTTTCTGAGGCGCTTTCTGCTGTAGAAAATGAATTAAAAACACGCACAATGCGAAAGGTGGTACGTCATATTCGTGAACAAGTTGAAGACGGGTCACCATTGTGGCGAGCACTTGATACCGTACATATTTTCGGAGGTAATGCTATTTCTTTGATTCGAAGTGGTGAAGATGCGGGTACGCTTGCAGAGAATTTGCGTGTAATTGCTGAACAAGAATCAAAAAATCGTGTATTTAAATCAAAAGTTCGATCAGCATTAATGTATCCAATCTTTGTCCTTACAATTACTGCGATTGTTGGTATTTCAGTCTCTTGGTTTATTCTACCGAAACTCGCCAATGTTTTTTTGCAATTACGGGTTGATTTGCCTGCTGTCACGAAAGGATTTATTGCTTTTGGACAATTCCTAAATCAATATGGTTATCTTGCTGTTCCTGGGCTCATACTATTTTTCTTACTATTTTTCTATTTTATTTTTTACTTTCCGAAAACACGCATGCTCGGACAGCGCTTATTATTCTTTTTGCCAGGTATTAATCAGCTTGTACAAGAAATTGAATTAGCACGTCTTGGATATTTGCTCGGAACGCTCTTTAAGGCAGGCTTACCACTTCTTGACGCGATTGATTCTTTGCGTGAGTCGACTCTCTCACCATCATACAAAGCATTCTATGATTTTCTTCATGAAAGTATCGAAGAAGGAAATTCATTTCAACAAAGTTTTAAAGAATATAAAGGTGTTGGATCACTTATTCCGATTGCTATTCAACAAATCATTGTTGTTGGGGAGCAATCAGGCAATCTCTCAGAAGCATTGTTGAAGGTTGGTCAAACATACGAAGCAAAAACTGAAGTAACAGGAAGAAATTTGGCAGTAATTCTTGAGCCGATATTGCTTGTGGTTGTATGGATTGGGGTAGTACTTGTTGCGCTTGCTGTGGTACTTCCGATTTATAGTTTGATTGGTAGTATTAATCAATAATGTATATGCTAGCTACTCGCGCATATAACAAAGGATTTACACTTATTGAAGTATTATTATCAGTGACAGTTCTTGTGCTTACGCTTGGTTTTATGGCGCCGTTGACCGAGCGATTACTGATGCAAAATAATGTTCGAGGTGCCCGTGATATTGTAAGCGAATCTCTTCGCAAAGCATCTATATTTGCACGATCTGGATTACAAGGAACTGCATGGGGTGTATATATTGAGCAAGGTAAAGTTACTGTATTTTCAGGTACTGCATATGCAACACGCCAAAAAGATCTTGATGAAATAACAGAAATTGCATCATCAGTCATTGTTACGGGTCCAAAAGAAATTATATTTGCAAGAGGATCAGGAATTCCCTCTAAGACAGGCACTATTCAGTTTGAAAATAATGGTGATAGTGTAAAAGTAATACTCAATGAAAAAGGCGCTTTATTGTATCAATAGCAAAGGGTTTACGCTTATCGAAATCATACTTGCGGTTTCGGTTTTTGGCATGATTGTTGTCGGCACATTGGGATCAATTCTTTACGGACAACAAGCGCAACTTTCATCTGGTTTACGCAATCGTGCAGGACTCATTGCAGATCAAACATTAGACATTGTGAGATCGCTTCGTGATCAAGGCATGGATACACTTCGTGACGGTACTTACGGGCTTTCACCAGTCGGTATTACATGGGCGCTTGTTCCAGGTGGTGACACAGTGCAAGGATTTAATAGAACGATTGCTATAACAACAGCAAATGGTGGTGATGAAAAAAATATCGCAGTTACTATTTCGTGGAAAAATGATTTTGCACGTGATGGAAGCGTTACGCTTTCGATGACACTTACAAATTGGACAACACCAATACCAATTATCCAAAATTCCGGGACGCGTAGTTCTGCTTCCATGTCGGTCACACCATCTACGGGTATAAATGCGACAATGGTTGAAGGGTCAAATTCAATATCAGATGGCTCTCAAGTTTATACAATTACAAATTCTGGAAGTGCTCCAATGAGCTGGACTGCAGCATATACTGTGCCCGATGCCTATGTTACCTTGAGTCAGAATTCGGGAACACTTGGAGCGGGCGAGTCGGTTGATGTTACTGCTTCATTTACAACCTCTGCATATACACTTACGACATCTGATGGTGTTGGGCCGACTATTTTTTCTTGGTATATAGCATTTACAAACACAACAAATGGATCTGGAAATACCACTCGTACGCAAAGACTTACCGTAACAACTACTTCGGCACTTACTGTTACACCAGGAACAGATTTTACTGTCTCAGGCTCAGCGCCATTTACACAAACACAAGTATATACAATTTCAAATACGGGTCCTATTTCAATGCAATGGAGTTTAACGTATGAGCAAAACTGGATGGAAATTGAAGGATCACTTGCAGGAACACTTGCAGGAAATTCCTCAACACAAGTAACAGTAAAATTTAATAGCAATGCAAATGCGCTTTCAGACGGTAGGTATTCAAGTTATATCAATTTTTATAATTTATCATCAGGTGTTGGCGATACAACGCGTACGGTTTATTTGACAGTGGGAGGGGATCCGGGTGGTGGGGGCGGAAGTGTTGGTGGAAAAAAAATCTGGAGTGACAATGATGGGCAATATGTCTATATGATTACAACAGATAAAAAATTTCAAGTTTTTGACGTAAAAGGTAATCCTGATGAACCAAGCTTGGTTGGTGAGGTTGTAATTGGAGCAATATTAAACAATCTTTTTGTGAAGGGTTCGTATGCGTATGTTACTACTGACGATAAATCTGCTGAGCTTGTTATTATTGATATAACTGATCAGGCAAACCCAACACTTATAAGTACTTTTGATACCTCATATTCAGGAGATACAGATTTAAATGGAAATGATGTATGGGTTGGTACTGCAAGCGGGAATGACTTTGCATTGTTGATTGTATCTAATGATGACGGAACAAAAAGCCAAATTGAAACTATTTCACTTTCTGATCATACGAATCCGACAAGTCTGATAAAGTCTGACTCAAATGGAATTCTTTATGAGGTTACTGCAAAATATGATAGTGCGCAAAGCGAGACGGGGTACGCTTTTCTTACTTCTAATGCAGATAATACTGAGATTCAAGCATATTCATTTAAACCAGGAGCAACATTAACTCAGGTTGCTACGTATGATATTCCAGGAAAAAATACTCCCCTTACTATTGCTGGATATTTTGATTGGGATACCCACAATGATCTCATTGTAGGTAATAATCAAACTGTATATTTCCTTGCGTATGACGAATTTGCTATTGAAATACATTTACTCGATGCTTTTACAATAGGAGAGATTAAAACTCCAATTCATGATATAGCGGTAGCGTCAATAGACGGATCATTGAAAGCATTTTTGGCGGTTCCTGGTGATTTGTCTTCTGGATTAAAACGAATTGATTTTACTGACGCTTCTAATCCAATTTTTGATGGTCAGGTTGATACAGGGGGTGGTACAAAAGGTGTAACATATGATGCTTTACTCAACTATGTTTTTGGGGCAAATAGTTCGGGAGATTTCCTTGGCGTGTTTCCTAGAAATGCAAATAATTTTTGATGTTGTATGAATTGTATTGATCTAAAAAATGAAAAAGGCTTTACATTGGTAGAATTACTACTCTATTTGAGTGTGAGTGCAATTATTATTACCGTGGTATCTGTTTTTATCATTACCCTCAATGAAGTCCGAATTAAAAATCAGGTAATTGCAACCGTTGAAGAACAGGGAGCATATATTGCCGGACTCATTAATCAGCATATCCGTAGTGCAGAAAAAGTATTACAACCACTTTCCTCAGGGTCATCAAATAATGAGCTTATACTTGAAATTATTCCACAAGAAAAATCGCCAACACGTATTTACCTTAAAGAAGATATAATGATGTTATCAGAAGGTTCGAGCATTCCAATTCCAATAAGTGATACTCGTATTATTGTTTCTGATTTGAAATTTTCAAACGTAACTCCTTCAGGGTCGAGTGGTCATATATGGTATAGCTTTATAATTAAAGCAAAAAGTGACAGCAATCGATATTTTTATGAATATACTAAAACGTTTGAAAGTGGTGCGAGTATTCGAAGAAATTAATAATTAACTATGTCTAGAATGCATCAACAACGTGGCTACATTACTCTTATGGTTGTTTTGATTGTTACTGCTTTTACGGCATTTGTAGCTTTTTCGCTGTTACTTTCTGGAATCGATACTTCTCGTACAAGTAGTACAACAATTCAAGGATATCAAGCACGTGCGCTTGCAACTGGTTGTATTGAAAAAGCGCTTTATACTGTCCGATATGAAAATCGTTCAACTGACCAGGGAACACGTCAGTACCAAGAAGGAACGTGCACGTATACTTTTTCTACCGGTGCAAACAATAGAATTACGATCCGTTCAACAGGAACGGTGGGGCCGATTATACAAAAAATAGAAGTAGTCGTTGATACCTCAAATTTTAAGATACAAATAATTTCATGGAATGAATCACCTACTTTTTAACTCTGTGGAAAAGTCGAAGCAGTCTTTCTTGTTATTTACAGTATAATGAAAACATATATGCGCGCGACCTATCGCCTTTCAAAAAATGTGTCCTTTCAAAAAGGTTTTACCCTTCTTGAAATTTTGCTTGTTGTTGCTGCTATTGCGATCTTGGCGGGGATAGTTATTTTAGCTATTAACCCAGCAAAACAGCTTGCTGATACAAAAAATGCTCAACGTAAAATTGATGTTAATACAATTCTCAATGCCGTATATCAGTACACTATTGATCATTCAGGAACACTTCCTGCAACAATAACTACAACTGCTACAGAGATTTGCAAGACAAATGCTACTTCATGTACCAATCTGATTGACCTCTCGGTCCTTACTGCAAGTGAGCGGTATCTCATTTCAATACCGAGTGACCCATCAGGTGGCATTATTACAAACGGAACAGGTTATAAGATTGCAAAAGATCAGTATGGCCGTTTGATTGTCTCAGCTCCAAAAGCAGAAGTCGGTGCAACTATTAGTATAACCCGCTAGCGCCATATGGACGCTTTGCGAGAGCGTACAAATAAATACCTGTTAAGTCTTAAGGCGTCAGTGCGTCGTAAGTTTGCACTTCGTGGTACGGCGGTGGCTTTTTTAGTGTTGATAGTTTCACTTGTAATTACTACTGTTGTGTGGCGATACAATGTTGACGTGAGTAGATATCAGGCGCAAATAAAGTTTGATCTTCTTTCAAAAGATATTGAATTTGTAGTAGAAAATCGTATTACCCGTAATATTGATATTCTCTCGGGTGTTCGAGGTTTTTTTCAGGCAAGTTCAAATGTGACACGAAAAGAATTTAACATTTTCGTCAAAAACCAAATTGGAAGTAATTATCCAACACTTCGTTCTGTCAGTTATATTCCAAGAATTCTAAATACACAAAAAAACGATTTCATTACATCAGTTAAAAATGACACCACGCTTGTAGTAAATGGATATCCTTCATTTACGATTACTCCAACCGGTTCACGAAGTGAATATTATGTCGCGCAATATCTTGAACCAATGAACGACGAAACACGTTCAGCATTTGGTTATGATTTACGTACAAATCCTGTGCGTGCGTCAGCAATCGAAAAAGCCCGCGATACAGGGCTTCCTACTATTAGTCTTAAAACACAAACTATTGGTGCTGAAAAAGAAGCATTTGTAGTTTATATACCTTTGTATACTTCTAAGGCAATACCCGAAACACTTTCAGCGAGGCGGTTAGCATTTAAGGGTGTGATTGGGGGTACATTTGACCTTGATTCATTTTTCCGACAAGTTTTTCCAGAACAAGAGTTGTATCATGGTGTCGATTTTGAAATTTATGATGGGGAAAATATTTCAAGTGAGCATTTACTCTACGATTCAAATACAGCTGTTGAGAGTACAGTTGAGCGAGGGAAAGGATATTACCGAAAAGTTGCTCGAGTAACGATAGCAGGAAATACGTGGATAATCTATACGAGCGCATCACGTGAATCTATTTTAGGCTACACATCGTCTCATTTTCCGACTATTGTTGCACTTGGGGGACTTGTAGCGAGCCTATCGTTGTTTGGTATTGTACTTTCGTTTGCTACTGCACGAAGACGTGCAATAGAAATTGCTGATTCAATCACAGCAAAACTTGCCGAAAGCGAAGAAAAATATAGAGCGATTTTTGATGCATTACAAGATGTTTATTATAGGACTGATCTTGCGGGAGTTATTACGATGATTAGTCCCTCAATAGAAAAACAAATAGGAATTCCTCCAAGTCAGGTTGTTGGTAAAAACGCAAGTGATTTTTATGTTGATCCTCATGCTCGAGACGAGATGCTTTCAATACTAATGAAAAAAGGGGTTATCACAGACCATATTCTTGAGCTTCGTGCAGCCCCACGTAAAAAAATTATTAACGCTTCCCTTAATGCTCGTCTTTTAAAGAATGAGCGTGGTGAACCAATCGGTGTTGAAGGAATGCTCCGCGATGTGACAGAACGAGCAATTTCTGAAGAAAAATTAAAAGAACGAACAAAAGAACTTGAGATAATTAAAGATAGAATTGAAAGAGAAACACATAAATTAAATGCGATACTTTCATCTATGGGCGAATCGCTTATTGCTGTTGATGACGATGGAAAAGTTATGCTTATGAACCAGGCAGCTTCGGTAGCGCTTCGAATTGCAGAAGGAGATGCACGAGGTAAAAAGATTGAAGAAATATTAAAACTATACAAAAACAAATCACCGCTTGCGGAAACAGAATCTCCAATCTATAAAGCATTAAAAGAGAAAGGTATTGCGCGGACCTTTATGCATGATGATATTTATGCGCAAGATAAAGAAGGGCAGTTATTCCCTGTTGTTTTGTCTGCAACATCATTGCTTGGGCGAGGTGGCGTAGAGGGAATTTCCGGAATTATTATGTTCCGAAATGTGCTTGAAGAAAAAACTATTGATACAGCAAAAACAGAATTCGTATCACTCGCTTCACATCAGTTGAGAACACCACTTACTGCGATAAACTGGTATACCGAAATGCTTCTTTCAGGAGATGTTGGAAAAATAAATAAAGAACAAAAGAAATATCTTGAAGAAATATATCATGGTAATCAACGAATGGTTGATTTGGTGAGTGCTCTTTTGAATGTGTCACGTATTGACCTTGGTACGTTTGCTGTTGAGCCCGAGCCAACTAATTTGAAGTCAGTCGCGGAAAGTGTTCTTCTTGAACTTGAACCGATGATTCAGAAAAAGCAGTTAAAAATTTCACAGAAATACAGTAGAGGAGTAACAGCGCTTATGTTTGATTCAAAATTGATTCGAATTATTTTTCAAAATCTGCTTTCAAATTCAGTAAAATACACACCAGAAAAAGGTGCAGTTGATGTTTCTGTAGAAGTAAAAGATGAAAAAGTTCGTATTGTTGTTGCAGATACTGGATATGGAATTCCTAAAGATGATCAAGAAAAAATATTTACGAAACTTTATCGTGCTGACAATATTCGTGAAAAAGATGCTGATGGTACCGGTCTTGGATTGTATATTGTTAAAGCGATTATTGAGCAATCAGGAGGAACAATATCTTTTGTCTCAGAAGAAAATAAAGGCACAACATTTCACGTTACTTTTCCTAAGTCAGGAATGAAACCAAAATCAGGGAATAAAGGATTATCATAATAAAAAGTATATGCCACGTCATAAAACAATCTTAATAGTCGAAGATGAGGCATCAGTGCGCACTGCACTTGTTGATGCATTTTCTCGAGCAGGTTTTGAGGTATTTGAGGCGCATAACGGTGAAGAGGGTTTGTTATTGATTGAAAAAAATCCTGATATTGTTTTACTGGATATTGTTATGCCAAAAATGGATGGTATAGAGATGCTTCGCCGCATGCGAGCTGATTCATATACAAAAGAAATACCAGTTATTATTCTTACAAATTTACCAGATAGTGAGAAAATCGCACAAGCAGTGGGTGGCGACATGCTGTATGCAATATTAATCAAAAGTAATTGGAAAATAGAAGGAATTGTTACAAAAGTGAAAGAGAAGCTTGGTATGGAGTAGTATATTCTTTCCAAAATAAAACGTTCGTGTATAATGCTCGATACAGATACTATGGAAATTCATATTGATACAAAAGAACAAGAATCACTACTCGTCAATCTTTCTCAAAGGAATGATGTTGAAGCACAACGAATGCGACGTTATCTTGCAATGCCTGACCTTTCTAGACTAGAAGGCAGCCCAATCAAAGAGCTTGTAACTCGAATTACATCTATTTCTGATTTTAATGATTTTGACACCATACATGTTCCGGAAATAATGTCTACGGAAATTGCCTTTGATCTTTTTGATTTCCCAAAAGACCATCCCGCTCGGAGTAAGTCTGATACCTATTTTGTTGATGACGCACATATTTTGCGAACACAGACGACTGTTATGTGGTACTACTACTTTAAACAGCCAGAAGTAAAAGCGCGTCTTGAGAGAAAAGAGCCAATGGGAGTTTTTTGTTATGGAAAAGTGTATAGAAAAGATGAAATCGACCGAAAACATATGAATGTCTTTCATCAGATAGATGCAGTATATATTGCGCCAAAAGATCAAAAAATTATTAATCTTGATACCTTAAAAGATGTTGAGGCAAAGATTGTAAAAGCTATTTTTGGTGATGTTGAGTATAAATTTATGGAGGAAACATTTCCATATACACATCCTTCAACAGAAATAGAAATTAAAAAGGGTGATGATTGGCTTGAAATTCTTGGTAGCGGTGTTGTAAAACCATCAGTACTTGAAAAATTGGGAGTAGATCCTACTGTTTATAATGGGTGGGCGTGGGGGAGTGGTATTGAGCGTTGGGCTATGATGAGCATGGAACTTCCAGATATTCGACTTTTGTGGTCAGATGATGAACGAGTAAAAAAGCAGTTGGTGTTAGGTCAAAAATTTAAAGAGGTAAGCAAGTACCCTCCGATTGTTCGTGATATTTCTTTTGTTGTTGAGAGTAAGTCTGTTTCTCCAAATAATTATTTTGATCTTGTTCGGGATGTTGTTGGCGATATGGCCGAAGAAATGGCATTAATTGATGAGTATGAAAATGAGGCAAAGTTTGGCGCGGGGAAGAAAAGTTATGCATACCGTATAACCTATCGCTCACTTGATCGAACACTTACTGACGAGGAAGTAACACAATTACACAAAAAACTTGAAGAGGAAACAAGACGTGTATATGATGCGCAAATTCGATAAATAAAAAAAGACCCAGTACGGGTCTTTAATTTTTTTGGTATTTTATAATGCCATGCAAGCAAATAAAATGATACCTATGAAAATAAATAAAAAGTAGAGTGAGGCGGAGCGTCTGTCACTTAAAATACCAATAAGTCCTGTGCTGATGAAAATGATAGAAAACGCAAACACAAGCAGGTTTTCTTCGGTGGGTGTAATTGGTGATGGGTGTTGCGTACTACTGAAATACGCCACACAAGCAATTAGGATTCCGATTGAAAGCATGATTGCCGCTAGATTCTTTGCGGTTAAGGTAAAGGAGACTTTTCTGATAGCCATAGGAGTTTTTTAAGAGCTTTCTTTTTATTATACCAATAAATATGTAAATGTCAATTTATATTAAAAAAACCTTTATTTTTCAATGATTTTTCTCCACATTTTTACTCGCATTTCCTTTAAAAAAGTGATATAATACACCTAATATTATGGCAAAAGAATCTGGCAAGAATTCATATGGAGCAGAGGCAATTTCGGTACTAGAAGGCCTTGAGCCGGTACGAAAGAGACCTGGAATGTATATTGGTACAACAGGGCCTGAGGGATTACATCATCTTGTTTGGGAGATTTTTGATAACTCAAGAGATGAAGCCATGGGTGGATTTGCGAATCGTATTGAGGTAGTGCTTTTGCCGAATAATCGTATTCGTGTTGCTGACAACGGACGAGGAATTCCAACTGATATTCACCCAAAAACGAAAGTTTCTGCGCTTGAGACCGTCATGACAACATTGCATGCTGGAGGAAAGTTTGGAGGGGATAGTTCTGGATATAAAGTATCAGGTGGACTACACGGCGTTGGTGCATCTGTGGTAAATGCACTTTCTATTTATACAAAAGCTATTGTTTATCGAGATGGTGGTGTGTTTGTGCAAGAATATTCACAAGGTAAGAAAAAGGCAAATGTAAAAAAAGTTGGAAGTTCAAAACTACAAGGTACTATTATTGAGTTTCAGCCTGATAAAGAAATTTTTGAATCAACCGATTTTAGTTTTGACGTAATTGTTAATCGTCTAAAACAGCAGGCGTACCTCGTTCGAGGATTACGAGTGAGTATTATTGATGCGCGAGAGATTGACGAAAGTTTACTTAAAGAGCGTGATGATGTGCAGTATCTTAGTGAACTTGGATTTGAAGCCCCATCAATAACATTCTACTTTGAAGGTGGTCTTGTTTCGCTCATTCGAGACATGACGAAGTTTCAAAAATCGGTCCATGACACTATTTTTTATGTTGAGAAACAACAAGATAATGTTGGTGTAGAAATTTCGCTACAGTATGTCGATGATATCGCTGACCGTATTGTTCCATTTGCAAACAATATTTTTACTCCTGGCGGTGGTACACATGTCACCGGTTTTAAGATGGCACTAACACGTCTTATCAATACGTATGCAAAAAAGAATAATTTATTAAAAGAGGCAGAAGGAAATTTTACCGGAGAAGATGTACTCGAAGGAATTACTGCTGTTGTTTCAGTAAAGCTTCCTGAAATACAGTTTGAAGGACAAACAAAAGACAAGCTTGGTTCTACAGAAGCTCAAGGTGCTGTTGCAACAGTATTTGGAGAGGCATTTGAGAGTTTTCTTGAGGAGAATCCAGACGAAGCACGACAAATCGTAAATAAATCTGTCCTAGCTCTTAAGGCTCGCAAAGCTGCAAAAGCTGCGAAAGATTCAGTATTACGAAAAGGTGCACTTGAAGGAATGACGCTCCCAGGAAAGCTTGCAGACTGTCAAACAAAAGATGCTTCTGAATCAGAATTATTTATTGTAGAGGGAGACTCTGCGGGTGGTTCTTCAAAACAAGGACGTGATCGTCGAACCCAAGCGGTGTTGCCCCTTAAAGGTAAAATTTTAAATGTTGAACGAGCGCGCATTGATAAGATGCTTGCATCGAAGGAAGTTAAATCCCTTGTTATTGCACTTGGTACATCGATCGGTGATACGTTTGAAATTTCTCGAGCTCGTTATCATAAAATAATTATAGCCACGGATGCCGATGTTGATGGTGCGCACATTCGTACGCTACTGTTAACACTTTTTTATCGCTATTTCAGACAACTTGTTGAAGCAGGGTACATTTATATTGCACAACCACCATTGTATAAAATTAAAAAAGGTAAAGAAGTTATCTATGCGTATTCTGATGATGAGAAAAATAAGATTGTTGGTGGAACAGTAGAACTTGAAGAATTACTTGAAGCGGCCTCAGAAGAAGAAACAGCACAGGATGAAGAAGAAGAGGCGGAGGAGACAAAGAAAAAATCAAATAAAGTTTCAATCCAACGCTACAAAGGTCTTGGTGAAATGAATCCTGAAGAACTTTGGGAAACGACAATGGATCCAGCACGTCGTGTGATTAAGCAGGTAACAATTGACGATGCAGAGGCGGCGAATCATGTATTTGAAACACTGATGGGAAATGATGTCGGTCCACGAAAATCATTTATTCAATCTCACGCAAAAACTGCAGATATCGATATTTAAAAAAACACCCAACGGGTGTTTTTTTAAAGTGCTTCGCGTTTCTTTTTCTTTAATCATAGATTCCCAGAGTGCTTTTGCTTCAGAATTTTCTTCAGCATCACGAAGGTATTCATTTTTAATTCGCCAAAGTGAAACATGCTCTTGTGTTGCTTGCATCATCAAATTGTAGAGATTATTTTCAAACATATATAGTTATTGTCTATTGGTAATAAGTGGAAGGAGTGTTTGTATAAGTGTATCATGGGAACTAGTTATTTTTTCCCCTGTGCGATTTTCAAGAGAGTATGTATTTGAAGCTACTTCTTTGTCGCCAATTACGAGAACATAAAAAGGTTTATACTGTTTTGCTTTGTGGATACGCTTTCCTAAAGATTCGTTACCTGTGTATACTTTTGTGCGAACCATCGCACTCTTAAGCATTTGCGCAACAGTGTTTGCATAGTCTTCGTGATTCTCTTGCACTGGTACGATTGCTATTTGTATAGGGGAAAGCCAGAGTGGAAAATTTCCTCCAAAATGTTCAATAAGAAATCCAGTAAACCGCTCATGGGTGCCAAGTGGGGCGCGGTGGATACAAAGTGGTGTTTTTTCTTTTCCATCACGATCAATATAAGAAAGATTAAAGCGGGCTGGAACAGCAAAGTCTACTTGATTTGTTGCAAGTGTAAATTCGCGCCCGATAGCACTCCATACCTGTACATCAATTTTGGGACCATAAAATGCGGCTTCATCCTGCACCTCAACAAATGGAATTGCAGAGTCAATAAGGACTTGGCGAACCATGGCCTCTGTTTTTTTCCAAAGCTCAGGTTCATTTACATATTTTTGTCCAAGTTTTTTTGGATCATGCAAAGAAAGTCGCATTACATATTTTTCAATACCAAAAA
>CAZRBQ010000009.1:0-1652 GCA_964598385.1 uncultured Candidatus Saccharibacteria bacterium | reverse complement strand
TTTTAAAATATTTTAGATACAATTCGTTTACAGCACGAAACTCATCAGCAAATTGATCCTCTGTACAGTAGATGTGTGCATCGTTCATTTGAAGACTTCGTACTCGCATGAGACCAAAAAGCTCACCAGATTTTTCGTGTCGATAGCAGGTACCGTATTCTGCAAGTCGTAAAGGAAGTTCTTTGTATGTTCTTGGCTGTGCTGCAAAAATTTGATGATGATGGGGGCAATTCATAGCTTTTAAGTAGTATTTACCACCCTCGTATTGCATCGCAGGATACATGGATTCCTCGTAATAGGGAAGGTGGCCGGAGGTAAGATACATTTCTTCTTTTGCTAAATGAGGTGTTCGTACACGTTCGTAGCCAGCCTGAAATTCACTTTCTTTTGCAAGGCGTTCAAGCTCTTCAATGATGATAGTTCCATACGGAAGCCAAAGTGGTAATCCCGTGCCAACATAATCAGAAAAAGAAAAAAGCTCCATCTCTTTTCCGAGTTTTCTATGGTCGCGTTTTTTTGCTTCTTCTTGTAGCGTTAAATAAACAGTAAGTTCATCTGGTGTATTAAATGCTAGACCGTAAATTCGTGTAAGCATTTTATTTGATTCGTCACCACGCCAATAAGCTCCTGCAATACGGTCAAGTTTAAACGCCTTTGGATTAATAGTTTTTGTATCTTCTATGTGGCCTCCTCGGCAAAGATCAGTAAATGTTCCTGAAGTATAAAGTGTTATTGGTGTGCCATTTGCAACAATTTCATCAATAAGTTCAAGCTTGTAAGGATTATCTTTAAAGTGTTCACGAGCTTCACGTTCGCTTACTTCAATTTTTGTAAAGGTTGACCATTCTTTAAGAATTTCACGCATTTTTGTCTCTAATGCGGGTAAATCATCTTCAGTAATTTTTGTGTCGCCCATATCAAAATCGTAATAGAAGCCATGCTCAATTGCTGGGCCGATTGTATTTTTTGCGTTAGGAAATAGTGTGGTAACAGCTGCACCTAAAAGATGGGCAAGTGAATGCCGGAGATCGTGAAGTTCATCATTATTCATGGCGAAACTATACCACAAAATCACTAATTTTGAAATGAAAGACATTGATACTAGATTGTGGTATTGTAAAAGAAAACACGATGAAAAAGTGGTGTCGTACGTTCTTAAGAAAAGCTAACCCCTTTTCGAGAGAAAAGAGGGTTCGACGAAACATTGCACGCATAAATTATATGTTTGCTCGGGCAAGAAATGAGCAAGAAAAAATTGCACTTGCAAAGACAGTATTAACAAAAAATAAATTCCTGTCGCAGTTCCACGCAGAAGTCGTGTGTAAGGAAATTTCTTATCATGTTCGATCGTGTAATGAAATAAAAACTCTGATAGCAAAAATCTTAGCTTTATATCAAGGGGTCAAGGCATGACCCTTTTTTCTTGCCTTTTTTGTGTTTTATGAGTATAATTGCGCGTACTACTAGAGAGTATTCTAGTTTTATCGCGGGGTAGAGAAATGGTGTCTCGCAAGGCTCATAACCTTGAGAAGGTGGTTCGATTCCACCCCCCGCAACACTTCGGCACGTGACATGCCAACAATGTCTTGTTGTCGAAATTGTCGGGGTAGCTCAGTCGGTAGAGCACAGGACTCATAAGCCTGGGGTCGTGG
>CAZRBQ010000008.1:0-14892 GCA_964598385.1 uncultured Candidatus Saccharibacteria bacterium | reverse complement strand
TAAATTTTACGAATCGCTTCATAGTTATAAATTACTTTTTAAATTAATAATTGATAAGTAGCACACACTACCTATCTCCACCCCTCTATTGTACCTTACCCACAAACGCATGCAAGAGTTACTGTGGAGATTACTGTTGTTGCAATTGCGGTATGACATTATTGACACCAAAGGTATCTCGCAGCAACGCAACAAGCCCCCAAATTGACACCATAACAAAAAATGCGATAATTCCCCAAAACATAAACTGTCTCCCCTCTTCTCGTTTTGTTTCGTCTGCTCCATGTGCAATATACTTCACAACACCAAATATAAAAATTGCAATCGCTACAACAAAAAGAAGTGGTATTACTGAACGACTAATAAGACAGGTTACAAAATTAAAAAGGTCTGCAATACTGGTAAAGTTTTGCGAACATGCAAGGCTTGTTGTACGCCCTTGCGCAAGCAAGGTAAATGGCAGTAACAAAAGTGCGATGACAGAGAGTGATTGAAGTGAATATTTTTTCATACTAATTCCTTATCTCATTAATTGTACCTGCAATAGCGTTCGCTATCACCCACGCACCAAGTAATACTGCTGCCCCAAGACAAGTATAGATGAAGGTGGTTTTTGCAGTTTTGAGCTTATCAGCATTTCCACGTGCTGTGACAAACAAGAAACCTGAGTAAATAATGAAGAGTGCTACAACTGGTATACCGATTTTAAGTACTATATCAAGTGCTGCTTGTACGAATTCTTGAAAGGTATTTGTGCTAATAGGATTGTTGAGCTTTACATTAAGATTAAGCGTATTTGCATTCCCTGTACCTGTAGTATTTGCATTCCCTGTACCTGTTGTATTTGCATTCCCTGTACCTGTAGTTCCTCTAAATTGCGCAAGCACACTACTAAACGGCACAATCAATACGAACAAGAATGCCGAGTAAAGAACAACTGTTTGTAATATTTTTTTCTTCATAGTATTAGTATACGTCAGACTAAAAGCCGATCCAACTTCCATCATAGCCAAGTGTTGATAAAATTACCTGCACAAGCAACCATGCAACCATCGCAATAACAAGACCGATACCGACTCCAATAAAAATATTTTTTGCGTTCTTCCGTTTTCCTGGATTGTCACCACTACTCATAAGCAAAAAACCAGCATAGGTAAACAAAACGGCAGCAACAGGCATTGATATATCAAAAATCAAAAAGGAAATAACTTTATTGATAAGATCCATAAACTGATAAAAATCACATTCAGGCTCTCCTGTACCCCCACACGGCACAAGTCCTGCAGCAAAAAGCTCTCGTGCTCCAAACAAAAATACAAATGCGGCAAGGAAAGCAATACGTTGTACTAATACTTTTTTATGCATGATTTTATTGGCCAGTTGTAGGCATATCGGTCGTAAGTTCTTCTGGCTGTGGGTACAGCGGGAAAAGACTTGCCTGCAACTCTGCAAGAGCAAAATCAACACTCAAACGACCTGAATTAATTGCGCTAATAAGTTGTTTAAAAAATGGTGTACTTTTTTGTGCATCTGGATCGAGCCACGAACGTGCAGTAAGCGCTCCGTTATAAAATACTTGCGCGTACGATTGTGACGGGCGTACGGCTAGTAATTCTCGACGAACGGGTGGAAGTGATAGTCGTGAAGACAAAAATTGTTGCGCCTCATTTCCACTCAATAATCCAGCAGTAACATATGATGCTGGAATATTTTTTGAACTTTTGAGAATAACAGCACTATAAAGTTTGCCGTATGTTACAGCGCTCGTTGCCTTTGCATTTTGCGGAAATGCAACTACATCAAAATTAAAATTAGGATTTTTTTTCTGTAACTCAAATAATTCGCTTGCAAATCCAATATACATCGCCGACTTTCCTAATAAAAATTGTTGTGTTGCATTTGGTAGGCCCTTATTCCATGAATACAATGGTGCTGTCGGCGATGCAAAACTTGTAAAAAATGTGAGCGGACTTACAAGAGAAGCTTTCTTTGGATCATCCTGAACAAAAGTCGGCATATACATTCCTTGATTCATTGTTGTAAGTGTATTGCCCGCTTGCAAAAATAGAGCGAGTAAAATCTGTTTTGCTTGTGGAATATTATCATACTCACCAAGTGCAATTGCACTTTGCTTTATTGTAAAATTGCCTTTATCAACAACTGCAAGTTCAGGGGTACGGTCTTTTATTTCTTCCCATGTTTTTGGTGGTAGAGCAATTCCTGCCTTATCAAACAAATCACGGTTGTAATACAAAACCAATGGATCAACAAGAACAGGAAAACCAAGAATACCGTTTGGAGTTAGCAAGAGCTCTGCTTCACGGATAAAATTTGTTTTCATCTGCCCTTCTGTATAGCTCGTATACGGTATAACAAAAGCTTTATTTTGATACTGTAAAAGCATACTGTCATCGATAATCACAACATCTGGACCTTTTCCTGCGGCGATTGCTTCAATGACTGTTTGATTAAAATTTTCTTCAGGTACTTCTGTATACGAAAGCTTGAGGTCTCTATTTTTTGTTGATTGCTCATTAATAAACTCAGCCATTGCAGAACGCGGTAATGTTCCCCAAATCGAGACTGAGCCTGTCACAGACGCAGTCGAACTACTACTTTTCCCAAGTTTTAAATAACCAGAAAATGCAAGCACTCCAACGACAGTTCCCAATATCATGACAACAAGTATTACAATTTGAAATGGTGAGGTTGAT
Source organism: uncultured Candidatus Saccharibacteria bacterium (assembly GCA_964598385.1). GTDB lineage: Bacteria > Patescibacteriota > Minisyncoccia > Phycocordibacterales > UBA9973 > CALRHK01. The sequence continues at coordinate 12,178 of CAZRBQ010000008.1, read as the reverse complement.
TTTTTCATACAAGTTTATCGTTGTAATAATAATCCATAATGATGACTTCCCGCAGGTATATCTCTAACTACCTTAAAACCTTTTTTTGCAAAGAGTGCATGAGCTTTCTCTTCGGTAACAACCATTTCGGGTGCAGGTCCCATACCACCAAACGAATCTGACCATTCAACAAGAAGCACTTCACCTTTTGGCTTTAAAATTCTTGAGATTTCATCAAGAAAACCCATAGTATTTTCAATTTGAAACAAAACATTCGCCACAATTGCAACATCAATACAACTATCTTTTAGTTTTGTACCACCTCGATTTTCAATATCTGCCCAAAGTATTTCAATATTTGTGATATGTTTTTCACGAGCTTCACTTTTAATACGCTCAAGGAGATTTTTTTGTACTTCAATTGCATACACTTTTCCATTATATGAAGCAATTCTTCTTGCACATGCAAAAGAAAATGCACCTGCTCCCGCACCAAGGTCTGCAACTGCCATACCGTCTTTAAGGGAAAGTACGCTCATTATTTTTTCAGGATCACTAAACATAGAAAAAGAGTGGCGAATCCACTCTTTCAGTATAACACTAATTTATTTTCTTCCTGTGGAAGACTATAGGCAGGTAAGCGATGCAATACCATCACCTGCCCGCATTTTCATAATTGAAACACCTTGTGTTTGACGACCAAGCGATGGTACTGAAGAAAGCTGTGTGCGAATCACTTGGCCCTTCTTTGACATCGCGATAAGTTCTTCTTCTTGAGAGATTACCTTCGCAACAATCAAATCGCCTGTTTTAGTTGTAACTTTAGCTGTTTTAATCCCAGAACCGCCACGCTTTTGTACTTTATATTCTTTCAGTGCTGTTTTTTTACCAAGACCATTTGCACTCATTACAAGTACATATGAACTTCCAGCATGGTCTTTTCGTACAACATCAATACCGACAAGTTCATCACTCTTTGCAAGCTTCATTGCTCGTACCCCACCAGCAGAACGTCCCATTTCACGAATGTCTGATTCCTTAAAGTGAATTGACTGCCCCTTTGCCGTCACCAGTACGACAGTATCGCCTTTTTCAACCAAATGTGCGGATTTAAGAGCATCACCCTTATCCAATCGAATAGCGATAATACCAGAACGACGTACGTCTTTAAATTGATCGTAGGATACTTTCTTTGCTGTTCCATTTTTTGTCACCAAAAAGAGTGAGGCAACTTTCCCTTTTTCTGATTTCGGAATTGAAAGAATTGAAGTAACTTTTTCATCCGCTGAAAGTGAAAGGAAATTCATAATTGACTTACCTTTTGTAGCACGACGTCCTTCGGGAATATCGTACATTTTTATTTGGTAAGCTTTTCCTAAATTAGTAAAGAAAAGCAAATCACTATGCGTATTTGCATGCAACAACATGGTGATAAAATCCTCCTCTTTTGTTTCAAGATCAACCACACCAACACCACCACGCTTTTGACTGCGATATTCTGTAGGATCAGTACGTTTTACGTAACCTCCTTCTGTAAAAACAAGTACAGATTCTTTTTCAGGAATTAGATCTTCGTCAGAAATTTCTTTTACACCAGTTTTAATAACACGAGTTCGTCGAGCATCACCATATTTTTCTTTTATCTCACCAAGCTCATCTGAAATAACTTTCAAAATTTTCTTTGGACTTGCAAGTAGTGTTTCAAGTTCTTTAATAAGATCTTGTTTTTCTTTAAGTTCAAGCTCAACATTTTTTCGCTCAAGCCCAGCAAGCTTTTGTAGTCGCATATCTAGAATTGCTTGTGCTTGCAGATCAGAGAATTTAAACTCTTTCATCAAATTTGTCTTTGCGGTAGGAGTATCTTTTGATGCACGAATAACAGAAATTACACGATCAATATGATCAAGTGCCTTTTTAAGACCAAGTAAAATGTGTTCTCGCTCTTTTGCCTTACGAAGGTCGTACTCGCTACGTCTTCGTACAACAACTTGTCGGTGGCCGACAAATTCTGTAAGCATAAGCTTGAGTGACAATGTTTGCGGTACTCCTTCAACAAGCGCAAGCATATTAAAATTGAAGTTCGTTTCAAGTTGTGTATGACGGTATAAATAATTCAATACCTTTTGTGGATGCGCTCCATTTTTTAGATCAATAACAACACGAATATCCCTTGTTGATTCATCTCGAATGTCTTTAATACCATCAATCTTTTTATCACGAACAAGATCAACGATTGAGACAATAAGGTCTGCTTTATTTACTCGATATGGAAGCGAGGTGATAATTATTTGTGATTGACCTGATTTCAACTCAACAATTTCTGCTTCGCCACGAGTAACAACACCTCCACGCCCTGTTGCATATGCATGTAATAAATCTTTTGTTCCATACACCACGCCACCAGTAGGAAAATCTGGACCTTTCACAAACTGAGCAAGATCTTCTGTTGTCGCATTTGGATTTTCAATAAGATGAATAGTGGCGTCAATAACTTCAGAGAGATTATGAGGAGGAATATTTGTTGCCATACCAACCGCAATACCAAGAGTTCCGTTCAAAAGGAGTGTTGGGATTGCTGCGGGAAGAACCGTTGGTTCTTTTCGGGTGCCGTCATAGTTTGGACGAAAGTCTACTGTTTCCTTTTCAAGATCACGCAACATTTCAGAAGCAATCTTTGACATTTTTGCTTCGGTATAACGCATTGCTGCAGCTGCATCACCATCAATTGAGCCAAAGTTTCCTTGACCTAAAATCATCGGGTAACGCAATGCAAATTCTTGTGCCATACCAACCATTGAGTCATACACTGCAGAGTCACCGTGCGGATGATATTTACCAAGCACTTCACCAACTACTGTTGCTGATTTTCGAAAGCGACCCCCAGCAGTAAGCCCAAGTTCATGCATTGCATATAAAATACGACGATGCACAGGCTTTAAACCATCGCGGATATCTGGAAGTGCACGAGAAGTAATAACCGACATCGCATAACTTATATACGATTCTTTCATTTCGGTTACGATACCAACCGGTCGAATACTTTCTCGTTTTGCATCTTCTGACTTTTCAGGTATAGGTTTTGCCATATATAACTTTATTATAGCACAAAATAGACATCAAAAAAAGCGTGTATAACGCTTTTTTACTATTCTATTTCTACAGTTGCAGTTGCAGGAGTAAGTGTGATAGCAGTAGTATCACCTTCCGTTTCTCGCGAAAACGCACTGTACACACTTGCTTGTCCACCAGCGTTACCGCTACTAAAGAGTTTTGAAAAACTAGAAGCAAGAAGTGAAAACGGGTTTGGACTTTTTTCATTTTTTACAACTTTTTCTTTTGTTGTACTGAATGTTCCCAACCACACAAATGCAATAACGAGTGTTATCACCAATGCGCTTGATGTTGCAACAAAACGTCTGACAGGAGCTGGCTTTTGACGAATAGTATGAATTATTTTTCGCATACATTTCTAGTATAGCACTAATCTTTCGAAGCAAATACAACAACCTCACCTTCTTTTCCATCAAGGTCTTTCTTTTTTAAGGTAAGTTTTTCAATAGGTTCGGTTTTTTCAGCCCCAGCCTCTTTTAAAAATATTGCGAGATCCTCTTCTGCGTAATCCATCGGGATAATTAACTTTGGTTCAAGCCCAACTGCAAGTTTATACGCATCTTTTGGAGCAAGCGAATCAATACCATCGCCAACAGGCACGAAAAGCAAGTCAGCACTATCAATCGCCTCAACAGCCTGACTTGAAAGTGTCGGATTTGTAAGCGCACCTAAAAAACAAATGGCAATATCATCAACTGTCATTGTATATATCGTATTAATGAAACGTTTCTTACCGATTATGGCTTCACTCGCAATGCCTTTAATAAAAATCCCTCCAATTTCATAATCGCCTGGCCCCGACACAACAAACGGGGCTGTCTCTCCATACGTCACAGTTTCTACGCCATTGTAATCAGGATGATTAATAGTTGTAAGTGCAACATTCGAACCAAATCGTGCAATTTTGCCTGTAAATTTTGAATCTCGGCTTATCGGATTAAATGCAAGCACTAGATCTCCCTGCTGAATCTTCCAAAATTGTTTTCCGTGATATGTAATAATCATAACAAAAGTATACCAAATAATTGCTAAGAGGAAAATAAAAAAGGCCTGAGTTTTACGGAACTCAGACCTGCTTTCCACACCACTATGGACACACACTTACTTAACCTCGATCAAATTACTATTACTACGATAATAGTCCTTCTAACCCTATCTGTAAAGTGCTCAAAAAAGAAAATGTGAATAACTAGACAGAAAAAAAAGAACGTGCTATTATGACCACATTACCAAAGGGCGACATCTCGCCCGCGTTTAGGGTAACACTTTCTTAAGAAAAAATAAGAAAGAACCTGAAGGCAAACGATTTTTCCGCCTTCGTGCGGATTTTTATTTTGTATGACAACAAATGACAATAAACAGATTGAGGAATTGAGTCCAGCGCTTGCAACAATTGAAAAAACTGCAACCCGCCCTGCACTTGATACCCTTGTAGAAGGTCCTGTAATCGCAATCAAAAAATCATCAGTATATATTGATCTTACTCCGTATGGAACCGGTATTATTTATGGACGAGAGTTCATGAATGCTCGCGACATATTAAAGAAAGTAAATATTGGTGATTCTGTAAAAGCAAAAGTAATCGACACTGAGAACGAAGAAGGTTACCTTGAACTTTCACTCAAAGAAGCAAAACAAGCTCTTATTTGGAGTGAAGCAGAAAAAGCTATTAAAGCAAAGACTGTGCTCGATATTGCTGTAAAAGAAGCAAACAAGGGTGGTCTCATTCTTGAATGGCAAGGTATTGCTGGCTTCCTCCCTGCTTCTCAACTTAAACCTGAACACTATCCTCGTGTTGAAGACTCTGATAAAGACAAAATCTTAAAGGAGCTCAAAAAACTCGTTGGTAAAAAACTATCAGTCATCATTATTTCAGCACTTCCAAAAGAAGGTAAGCTTATCTTTTCTGAAAAAGATAACAATCCCGCAGAACGACAAGAAATTATCGGTAAATACACAGTTGGTGATGAACTCGACTGTGAAGTCGCTGGTATCGTTGACTTCGGTATTTTCCTAAAAATCGAAGAAGGCCTAGAGGGACTTGTGCATATTTCTGAAATCGACTGGGGTCTCGTTGAAGACCCACGCGCACTCTTTAAACTTGGCGATAAGGTTAAAGCAAAAATTATTGAAATAAAAGACGGCAAAATTTCTCTTTCAGTAAAAGCACTCAAGGAAAATCCATGGAATGAATTTGAAGGAAAATTGAAAAAGGGTGACATTATTAAAGGTGTAGTGATTAAATACAACAAGCACGGCGCACTTGTTTCTATCAAAGAAGGTGTTGCAGGTCTTGTGCACAACTCTACCGTTGGAGGTGAAATTAAACTCCGAGAAAAACTAGAACTTGGAAAAACCTATAACTTCCAAATCACCCTCTTTGAACCTAAAGAACAACGAATGACGCTCGCATTTCTTGAAGATGCAAAGAAATAATAAAAAATAATAAAACACCACCCTCTGGTGGTGTTTTATTATTGATTATATACACTCATAGCCTTTTCTTTTGTTTCAGTTAAAAGAATCTCTAGTGATGCTTCAATAGTTTTTGCAATTTTTTTCAATTGCAAGAGTTCCTTCTCTTTAAAGTTCTTTAAAAGAAAATCGTGTACTGCTTTTTCTCCGTGCGGTGTTTTAGTTTTACCCGATGGCGTTGTTGGTGCAATACCAATTCGTATACGAACAAATTCTTGGCTTTTTATTGTTCGAATAATTGAGGCAAGTCCATTATGCCCCCCAGCACTTCTATCGTATGAAATTTTAATCTTTCCTAACGGCAAATCCATATCATCATAAATCACAATAAGACGTGCAAGATCTTTTTTTGTCTTTATTGTTTGTCGAACACTCTTGCCCGAATTATTCATAAACGTTTCAGGCAACACAAACTCAACCTTTGTATCAAAAAGTAGCCCACGAGAAACAAGCGCATTGCGAGTTGTGTCGTGTTTCCATGGGGTAAAATCATTGTTATACTTTTTAACAATAGCTTCAGCAACAATACGTCCTGCATTATGGCGCGTAGTCGTGTACTCTTCTCCAGGATTACCTAATCCAACAATTGTATACATATGTATGACAGTATACTCTAGGTCTTGAAAAGAAAAAATAATTTCATTTTTCGTAAGAGCACTAGTTTCACTTTGCTGTCAACCCTTTCGTGTAGTATAATTGCCGAATGAATATGGAAATTCGTGATACTAGTGCCTCATCTACTCCTCAAAAAGAGAAAAAAGAAGGTTTTTGGGATCTTATAAAGTTTGCAATTCTTGCACTTTTGATTGTTGTACCAATTCGTACTTTTATTGCACAACCATTTATTGTTTCAGGAAGCTCTATGGTGCCAACATTTGAAAATAATGACTATCTTATCGTTGATGAACTCTCCTATCGTATCAACGAACCTCATCGTGGCGACGTGGTTATTTTTAAATGGCCAAAGGATACAACAAAATATTTTATTAAACGAATTATTGGATTACCAGGCGAAACTGTAAAAATTGCTGGTAATACAATTATTATTAAAAATAAAGACAACCCTGACGGTTTTATTTTAAATGAGCCGTATGTAAAAAATAAATCAAATGACGAAATGGAAGTAACCCTTCCAGAAAATCAATTTTTTGTTATGGGAGATAATCGAAGCGGTAGCGCAGATTCACGAGCATGGGGTACGCTTCCTCGAAGCCTTATGGTTGGAAAAGCATTTTTACGACTATTCCCCTTTACCTCGCTCACCGTATTACCAGGAAACTATCACTCATACTAATTGCATAACTCATATGTCATCAAAAAATCAAAAACCACAAAAAAAGGATTCTTTTATAAGCGCAAAAGGCATGCGAGATATTCGTAATGAAGATTACTATCTTTTCCAAGGTTTTTTTGAAAAAGCACAAGAAGTTGCAATTTATTATGGTTTTCAACCAATAGACACTCCGATATTAGAACACGAAGAATTATTTACAACTTCAGTAGGTGCAGGCACAGATATTGTAGACAAGGAAATGTATTCACTTCGAACAAAGGGTGGCGACCACCTTGCTCTTCGACCAGAACACACAGCAGGTACAATGCGTGCTTACATTGAACATGGTATGCAAAATCTCCCTCAGCCAGTTCTACTCTACAGCTATGGACCTGTATTTCGCCATGACAACCCTCAAAAAGGTCGCTATCGCCAATTTAACCAATTTGACATGGATGCACTTGGAAGCGAGAAAAGTATCCTTGATGCGCTCGTTATTCGCAGTGCGATTACAATACTACAAGAAGCAGGTGCAGAGAATCTTGCCGTTGATATAAACTCAATTGGTGATAAAGAGTGTCGCGCAAGCTATATTCGTGAACTTACAAATTATTACAAAAAACATCTAAATGAACTTGGTGCTATCGACAAAGAACGCCTCAAAACAAATCCATTAAGAATTCTTGACTCAAAAGATCCAAAAACGATAGCTATTAATGAAAATGCGCCGGAAACAATTGCATCATTATGCTCATCATGTAAACGACATTTTAAGGAAGTGCTTGAATACCTTGAGCAAATGGGTATCCCTTATCGCTTAAACAAATGCTTAGTACGAGGCCTTTCGTACTATACTCGCACCGTATTTGAAGTGGTTGAAGAAACCTCAGGAGAAAACGGCACCCCACTCACTATTGCTGCAGGTGGACGGTATGATTATCTCGGAAAACAACTTGGTTCGAAAAAAGATGTCCCTGCGGTTGGAGTTTCCTTTGGTGTAGATCGTATTATTGAAATGCCATGGTATAAAAAACTATCACCTCGAATTCTCAAAAAACCAAAAATGTATTTTATTCAACTTGGCTTTGAAGCTAAATTAAAAAGTCTTAATGTTATTGAAATACTCCGAAAAGCACACATACCAATAGCGCAGGCACTCTCGAAGGATTCGCTCTCACAACAGCTTGCAATTGCCGAAAAAATGAATGTTCCATATGCACTCATTTTTGGTCAAAAAGAAGCACTTGAAGATGCGGTAATCGTTCGTGATATGCATACCCGCTCACAAGAGACGGTTCCAATAAAAAAGCTTCTTGAATATCTTAAGGAAAATCTTTAGCAATGAAAAAAATCCTCCAAAAGGAACAAGCGGTGTTGCGTTACAAGGCGCTTCCAGTGCCTCTAGCGCAAATTAAAAGTGAAAAAATTCAATCTATAATCAAAGACATGAAAGAAGCTCTTGCCTCACAAGACGACGGTGTAGCGATTGCAGCACCACAAATAGGAGCTTCGTACAGAATCTTTGTTGTATCCGGAAAAATATTTGATCCTGCATTTGCTAACCCAGATTTAGTAAGTAAAAATAGACGAACGTATCCTGATCTTGTATTTATAAACCCACAGATAACAAAACTATCCAAAAAAAAGCAACTTATGCCTGAAGGATGCCTTTCTGTACGCTGGCTCTATGGCGACGTAGAACGCTCAACACAAGCAACTGTTACAGCATATGATGAACATGGCGAATCATTTGTTCGTGGTGCAAGTGGACTACTTGCACAAATTTTCCAACATGAAATTGACCATCTCGATGGCATCCTCTTTATTGATAAAGCACACAATCTCGAAGAAGTAACCCCAGAAAAAAATCATGAATACTAAGATACCTTTTATTTTTTTCGGTACACCTGATTTTGCCGTGATAATTCTTGAAGAACTTGCACGGGCAGGTTATATGCCAGCATGTATTGTTACTGCGCCAGATAAACCACAAGGACGAGGGCTCAAACACACTCCCCCACCAGTAAAACAATGGGCAATCACTCAAAATATTCCTGTACTACAACCGGAGAAAATTACGAACGAAAGCATACAGCAACTTTTAAATTATAAAGCCGACGTAGCTATTGTTGCTGCATATGGTTTTATTCTCCCAGAATCGCTCTTATCATCATTTAAAAATGGGATTCTCAATGTCCACCCATCGCTTTTGCCACGTTATCGTGGCTCATCACCAATCACTACGCCGCTTCTAAATGGTGACGATACAACAGGCATTAGTATTATGCTTCTTGATACAGAAATGGATCATGGTCCAATAATCGCACAAAAAGAAATCCCACTCACAGAAACAATAACTGCTACAGAACTTTCGAACCACCTTGCACATGAGGGTGGCAAGCTTCTTGTAGAAATTATTCCAGCATGGGTAAATGGTACGAACGTTGCCACACCGCAAGATCATACACAAGCAACATATACAAAAAAAGTTAAAAAAATCGATGGAGAACTTACTGATGCACTATCTCCAATAGAAAAATATCGCCACTTCCGTGCATATCAAGGATGGCCTGGTGTATATATGATTCATCCAAAAGCAGGACGGGTAAAAGTAATCGACGCAGAACTACAAGATACAAATTTTATAATTAAAAAAGTAATCCCAGAAGGGAAACGAGAAATGTCCTATGAAGAATTTCTTCGTGGATATGAAAAATAAAAGCACCCGCTTGGGTGCTTTTATTAATACTTCGAAGTAAATGGGTTACGCTTAGAAATTCCTTTTAACATTTTCTTAATACTGCGTGCTCCTCGGCGAAACAAGGTGTTCCCTCTATCTTTCTTTGCAATAAGCTGTCGTTCAAGGTCTTCTTTTGCTGCATCAATGGCAGCATACAAATCTGCTTCTTCAGTATTTACATGAAATGTTCCATGGACACATTGCAATGTTGCCTGAGCAGTAAAGAAATCTCCTTTTTTATGATGCTCGGTTGTCTTCCCCACTTCGATTTCTATGCGTGGGTTAGTCATGTCATTCTTTGTAAATTTTTCAAGACTTACCATTCGCTTTCGAACATATTCATCGATTGCTCCAGTGAGCTCTATTCCAAGTGCTTTAATATCAATGTGCATAGTATAAAAGTGGTTACCTATTAATACTTATAGTATACCACCTGAACATAGTTTTACTCCAACTCAATAACTAAAAGCTTGCTTTGACTATGATGCCCAGTAAGTATCTTAACTCGCCCCACAGGCACTCCATAAAAAGCTGCAACCATTGTACGCATTGCGTGATTTGCCCTATTGCCTTTTGCGGGTTCACGTGTTGTTACAACAATAAGTTCACCGTCTTTTTCAAGTGAATCCTTTTTCGCGTTTGGTATAACTCGTACTCGTATATACATATAGTTATTACTTTCTAGCCTTCCATTCTGTGCGAACACTCTCCGTTCGTTCGAAAACTGACGCTTTTCGAAGCATTTTAATTTGCGAAGGTGTTACAAGTTGAATATGATGGCTTGCATCAAGCGCTTCAGCAATTTGCCATAGATTTTCACTTGTAGTAATCCACCACGGTGAACGAGGAAGTTGAAATGGGCGCGAATAGCTTCGAAGTGTCTTCTTGCCAGAAACAATAAAATATTCATGAAAATATGACATTACTAATTCTCGAACCGACTTATAAACTGGATCACGATAACGAAGTACGCTATGATTTGTTTTTGAAATTGCACCCCAACAACCCTTTTCTTTAAAAAGAGCGACCACATGATCATAATCTTCTGGCAACCCTGTTGTTTTTAAATCTAATAAATATGCTTTCTTCTTATGGAAACGAAAAACTGCAACAGCAAGCAACGCTGCTTCAATGCAGTGAGCATGTTTTTGACGAATAACTTCGCGCGGAGAAAGAAGTGTTTCGCCATCATACTCGTGATTAATTGGAATACTATCCAAATAATCCTGAATACGGGAAGCAGTAGAAAGTCTTTTAAAAAGACGCTTTTCATCTGGAAGAAGGTCCATATAGCAATGAGTATAGCAAGAAATTTATTCAAAAGTACTTACTTGACAAGCGTTATATTTTTATGATATAATGTAAATAACCAAAAACTGCACCATGAAAACAAGAACGATTGCTGTTATTTCTTTTTTAGCCTCAGGTGTATTCCACGTAACGTCATCTTCAGGTGAAAAGTTGCGTTGCAGGAAATACGAAAGTGAACGGTTCGAAGGGTTTCTCTTCCAAAAGCACCTCGACAACAATGAGCATGTATTTTCTGTTCGACACCCGAACCGTGTGAAGAAAATCTCAAGTTCTACCAGTATCAGTCCGACGCGCTTTGGTTTATCCTTTGAAGACATGGATGATAAAGACGTTCGCAAAGGAGTCAACGCAAAAGCCCGTCGAAACACGACAAAGTTTCGCAACAAATAATAAACAACTTTGTCGAATACCCACGCATTACATGCGTGGGTTTTTTGTTTTTATCACTCTATGGTACGATATCACTTTATGAAAGTATATAAAGTACCACAATCACCTCGTTTGATCAGAAAAAAATCTCGCACCGGTCTTGGTCTATTTGCAGGAGAGCATATAAAAAAAGGGGCTTTCATAATTACCTATACTGGAGAAAAAATTACTGCAGATGAAGCAGACAAGCGCGGAGGTCAGTACCTCTTTGAGTTAAATGCAAAATGGACACTTGATGGCAAAGGACGAGAAAATACCGCACGCTATATCAACCATTCATGCAAACCGAACGCTGAAGCGGAAGTAAAAGGCCACCAAGTATTCATCACAGCAAAACGCACCATACTTCCTGGTGAAGAAATTACGTATGACTACGGTAAAGAATTTTGGAAAGAATATATAAAACCAAAAGGCTGTAAGTGTGACAAATGTATAACAACAGCAACGAAATAATATACTTTCCCCTTGAAGAAACTATCCTTTTAGTGTACAAGCCAAAAGGCATCACTTCGTTTGCTTGTTTAAAAAAATTAAAAAAACAAATCGGTTGTAAAAAAATTGGTCATGCTGGTACTCTTGATCCAAATGCATCAGGATTACTAATTGTTGGTATTGAATCAGGAACAAAAAAATTAAACACGTACTTAAAACTTGATAAGCACTATGAGGCAACAATTCAACTTGGTATAAAAACAGACACAGGTGACTGTATCGGCACAACAATCGATACTAAGCCTATTGTCCCTTTTACTAAAGATGATCTACTTCGTGCATGTAAAAAAATTATAGGAACACACACTGTTGCTGCTCCACGCTATTCAGCACTAAAATATAAAGGAAAACCGTTATATGCATATGCA
>CAZRBQ010000007.1:0-16299 GCA_964598385.1 uncultured Candidatus Saccharibacteria bacterium | reverse complement strand
AACTTGCGTGAGTGTTCTTGAAAGAAATTTATTTTCTGCATTTGTAGAAAGGAGGGAAAATGCTTTAAGTGCTGAGACTTGTGCTTCAAAAAGCGTTGAGATTTGTCGTGACAAAATAACAATATTCCGCATAGGCACTCGCTCAAAAATTGGCGATGCCATAATACCTGTTGGCTCATCACCAGCAATTGAAAGAATCACCAATCCTCGACGTTGCAATGCTGAAATTGCAAGGTCTTTATTGACTGCCTCAATTACACCTTCCTTTTTTTCTCCAGTATTTGTTACTGCTTTATATTTAAAAATCATAACGTTTAGAGCAATCGCTCAAGTGCCTTAGGGTTAAATGAATTAAGGTATGCATTTTCGATACTGATTTCACCGAGTCGAACAAGTTCAAGAAGTGAACGATTCATATCGATCATACCTTGCTCAAAACCAGTTTCAATTACAACATCAATTTCATGTGTGCGTCTTTCACGAATAAGATTTGCTACGGCATTATTGTTGATAAGAAGTTCATATGCAGGAATAAGACCACCTGTAATACGAGGAACAAGCCGTTGTGAAAAGATGCCGAGCAAGGATGTTGATAGCTGGGCACGAATTTGATCTTGTTGCCCCGGTGGAAAAGCATCAATAATTCGATCGATTGTTTGTGAAGCATTATTTGTATGAAGTGTTGAAAGTACCAAATGTCCTGTTTCAGCAGCTGTAACAGCAGTACTTATCGTTTCAGGATCACGCATCTCGCCAATCATAATTACATTAACATCTTGACGAAAAACCGCCTTCAAAGCTGTATGAAAATCCTTTGTATCAATACCCACTTCTCGCTGATCAATCATCGAACGTTTTGGCTCAAAAAGATACTCAATAGGGTCTTCAATAGTAACAATGTGTTCAGCACGCTCATTGTTAATAAGCTCTATCATTGCAGAAAGCGTTGTTGACTTACCTTGTCCAACTGGACCAACAACAAGAAAGAATCCTTGCTTTTTTCGTGCAAATGTTTCAAGTACTGGTGGTAATTTTAACTCTTCAAGAGTACGAACTTTTGGAATGAGTCGCAGTGCAATTCCGAACGTACCTTTTTGCATATATGCGTTGCCCCTCAAGCGTGCTTCGCCTTTAAAATCAAAAGAAAAATCTAGTTCTTGTTCATTGATAAAGGTATTGTATTTTTTTTCATCACGTAAAAGTTCTTTGAGCACACCAAGCACATCTTGATTTGAAAGAACTTGTCGTTTTACAAGGAATATCAACTGCCCCGCTACTCGAATAGCAGGATAACGCCCTGAGCTAATATGCAAATCAGAGCCACCTTCACGGATGACCGTAGTTACTAACTCTTCAACCTCACGTGCGTAATCCATGTGTACTAATTAAAATAAATTATTTTTTCTGCGACAATATTTCTTCAACCTTTGCAACAACTTCTCCAGGAGTACTGTTAGCTTTGACAATATAGCCTGCAGCACCCAACTCTTCGCCTCGTGCAATATCTGATTGTTGTCCTCGGTTTGAAAGAATGATCTTTATTGCAGTTGTTGCATAGTTTTCTTTTTTCATTTTTTCGAGCAATTCAAAACCATTCATTGTTGGCATTACAACATCAAGCAACATAACTTCTGGCTGATAACCTGATTTCAATTTTTCAATTGCTGCTTCTGGGCCAAGCGCACTCTCTACAGAGTAACCTGACTGTGAAAACTTTAACGAATACATATCAAGAAGAAATGTATCATCATCAACTATAAAAACTTTTTTCTGTGTTGCAGTCATACTACTATTATAGTACAGCCCTAATTTTTTGCGAACTATTTATCCACTACTATTCAAAATTATACACCTCTTGAAGTGGAATAACCCCTTGTGCACTCTTTAGAATTGCGTCTTCTTTCATTGTTAGCATTCCTTTTTGACGAGCAAGTTTGTAAATTTCAGGCTCAGTTGGATTTTTCAATATAACGTTTTGCATCTCATGATCTACCTTAAACATTTCAAATACTGCGATTCGACCACGTGTGCCTGATGGGCATTCATTCGAAGGTACTGCTTCGTGCAAAATATCTTTAATTGGAAGTTTTGTGCGATATTCTTCTGGTAAATCAGCAAATTGTTTATCAATCATAATCTTTGTTCCCTCATCAATCGGCATCGGCTTTTGTGAGCCCGGACAAATCACTCGCGAAAGACGTTGAGCAATTGCAAGAACTAGTGTTGGTGCAATAAGATACGGATCGACTCCCATATCAATCAATCGAGGAATTACGCCAATCGAGTTATTTGTGTGTAGTGTTGAAAATACCAAATGGCCAGTAAGCGCTGCTTGGATCGCAAGCTGTGCTGTTTCTTTATCACGAATTTCTCCAACCATGATAATGTCTGGGTCTTGTCGAAGAATTGAACGAAGCCCACTTGCAAAGGTATATCCTATTTCTGGCATAACCTGTGATTGGTTCATGTCAGGAATATGATATTCCACTGGATCTTCAAGTGAAACAACATTTGATTTTTCTCTATCAAGTTCATTTATCATTGAGTAGAGTGTTGTTGTTTTACCAGAACCCGTTGGTCCTGTAATCAAAATGAGACCATACGGACGTGCGAGTGCCTCTTTAATGAGAGTCATATTATGCTCTGACAATCCTAATTCAGAAAGTGGTTTTACACCCTTTTCAGAATCAAGGATACGAAGCACTACCTTTTCACCATAATATGCAGGGAGTGTTGAGACACGAAAATCAATTTTTCTTCCCTCAATTTTTGCAGAAAACCCTCCGTCTTGTGGCTTTCGTTTTTCATCAAGACGAAGTTTTGCAAGAATTTTGATACGTGCAATAACACCCGCATACACATTCATTGGCAACACGAGACTTGTATGCAATATGCCATCAACACGAAAACGGACTTTTACTTTGTCACCCGTATTTTCAATATGGATATCAGATGCTCCACCTTCAGTAGCATGACGTAAAATCACTGCAACAATTTTAATAATTGGTGCATCTTCAACAATTTTTTCTTCTTCTCCTGGCTTAAGTTTATCTTGCGGATTATCACTCCCCGTAAGTACTTCATCGGTATTTATTGATGTATCATTTTCAAATTCACCAAGGGCCTTATCAACTTCACCAGTAATCCCACGATAATTACCTAAAACCAAATCAAAATCTGATTTTGAAATAATAAATACTTTAAATGGAATGTTAAGATTACCAGCAATAAACTGTAAAGCGTCCATTGCTTCAATATTTCCAGGATTTACAATACCAATCTCGAGCACCTTTTCATTTATTCCAATCGGTACAAAACGATAATGACGAGCAGAATCTTCTGGAACATATTTCAACAAATCAAATGTAACCGCTTTCGGATTAACACGTTTTGTTGGTATTGCATAGTATTCACTTTTAAGCGATGTAAGTTCTTCTTCAGGAAGACCCATCTCAACAAGCACAGGGTCGGTATCCCCTGCGTACTGATCACTCGCGCGACGAGTAATATCAGCAATCTGATCTTTTTTGATGATGCCGCGTAATGCGAGTTCTTCAAGAAAACTCATATATGCAATTATACTATGGGAGTGTTTTCCAGTTTACTACTTCACCACATAAAGGTGATGCAGCTACAACCGCACACGCCCGTGAATAATAAGTTGTATTTGCCGAAAGGGTCGTTAAGGTAAATGAAAATGGAGCTGATGTCGCAATGTTTGGAGTTCTCGTTCCAAGCGCTGGTGTTGTTCCAAATTCTAACCAACGTGCTGTTGCTACAACGCCACTTGCAACAGTTCCTGAGATTCGAGCACCAGCACGTGTAATTTGATCAGCAGGAAGCGAAGTTACCACTGGAGTTGTCGGCGTTGTAGTGTTTGTTGCACTTCCCGCATTCGCACCAAGTGATACACCAGGGTCTGCAATTGTAATTGACCCTATATCAGTACCTATAGGGGCAAACGGATTTGGACGACCTTTCTGATCTGTTTGCATAAGCTCAGTAGTGTAATCTCTCAAATTCTGAAACGCCGGCTTACGAAATAGCTCGTCATTAAGACCGATTGTTTTAAGTGATAGCAAAATTGAAAGAAATTCCCTTCCAATTTGGTCATCAGTAGAAGGTAATGTTGATGCAGGCGTAGAAGAAGTCAGTGGGCCCGTCGAAGCGGGTGTACCATTTTTTGTAAACGTAACGTAAGCGATTCCTCCAACAATTACTATTGCAATGATTATAAGAAGTTTTTTCATACTAGTTTTTGAGCCAATAAGTCTTAACCTTGAAATCATAACGATAAATAGTACGGTCATCAGTAGAATTAAATGAAATTGACTGCACATCAATCATGCGCAAACTTTTATCGAGCTGAGCAAGAAAGCTTACAAAATTACTATAAGAGCCAATTGTTGAAAATTCTATATTAAAAACGCCGTAATCTTTCTTTTCCTGAGCAGCTAATTTTTGATCTTGACCCTGCTGATTTGCATTATTTTGTACTTCAAATTTAACATTTTGAATTTGCATTCCTAATGGTTGTCCGAGAGCATTTAAATCAAGAATGAGTCCAACGTTATTTACATTATCTGGCAAAAGACGGTTGAGTCGCTCTATGTCTGAAGCAGACATACTATTACGCTTCTCTGTAAGTGAATTACGAATTGTTTGAAGCTGACGTTCATTTGCAAGTGCATTATTATAGCTTGCTAGTTGCGCTCGAAGTGTCTTGATCTCCTGATAATTTGGATCAATAAACGTAAAGTAGCTGATGACAGAAATTGCTATTAGTATGATTGGAAAAATAAATCGTCCCATATTATTGTTGTGTGGTTTGATTTTGTGAAGCGTCGTTCGACAATGGCGCAGTAGTTCGCTTGATATTTTCTATGTATGACAAAAAGACTGGATCAAGTGAAAATTGTACCTCAAAAAGAATATTACCTTTATCATCAAGACTCAAATTTGAAAACACTGGGTCACGGAAATATTTATTCTTTCCAAGCATATCTGCCTGCAACGCAAGCGCATTGTAATTTTTTGCAACACCAGACATTTTAATTTGCATATCTTTTACTGTAGGTGAACCAGTAAGTGTATATGAAAACTTAGTAAAACGAACAGTGCGCAATGTCATTTCTTGTAACGCCTGAAAAATTGGCGCCATGACAATATGATTGTTTACAAGCTCATTTCCAGCATTTAAACGTTTATCGAGAAGTTGTAATTCCCTTACGGAGCTAATCTCAAATTTGTCACGAGCTTTTTGTAGACTGATTTTTGCATCTTCAACTTGTTTTGTTAATGTAATTTTCCAAAAATAAATACCACCAGCACCTACAGCTGCCATCAAAAATACAATGATGCCGATGAAATTAAAGATATTAAGCGTTGGTCGCTTAGTTACCTTTTCTTCGGTCAATGGTTTTTTTGGAATAAATGAAGTTTGAAACTCTTGTTCCATACGTAAGGAATATACTGATTATTGTTTTTAGTATACCAATAAAGAACTATAAGCGCTGTGTATAACCGACGTTAGCAACATTTATGAAAGTTGCCTGAGCGCAAGCCCAAGCGCAGTTGCGAATTCTGGTCCAGTTGCCTCAAGTGTTGGCATAAGGAAAGCTGGTGCTTCTGTTTTTGCAAATGGATTACCGTAAACAACGTCACATTTAAAGTGTACTTGCGCTCTCTCACGAAGACCTTTTAGAAGTGCTCCTCCACCAACCAAAATTACTTTTGAAATTGTTTTATTGTTTTTCTTTTCAAACTCAAGTACTGCAGTACTTGTTTCAGATAAAATATAATCAATCGGAAGACGAATAATTTCTGCAATATTTTTATCGTCTGGATTTCCGACAAGACCATATTGCTTCTTAATCTCTTCTGCTTTCTGAAACGGAACATTAAGTGCACTTGCAAGTGATACTGAGATGTCATGGCTTCCTCGATTTACCACATGAAATGTTCTCACTACTCCATATTCAACAACAGAAAGTTTTGTTTTCAATGCACCAAAATCAACCACAAGTACTGACGAAAGTTCCCTATTAAAAGTTGAACGAATAGTTGAAAAAATTTCAATTTCAAGAAAATTTGGTGACACTCCTGCTTTTGAGGCTACTTCTTTATAGCGAGCGAGTGCATCATTATGGATAGCAGCAACGAGAACTTCAGTTTTCGATGTTTGAGTACTTGTCATACCCTCAGCATCTGGACTACCTTCAAACATTGATTCTTTTTTTGGAATTTTAGTCCAATCGATTGTAACTTCAGAAATTGGAATTGGTATAAATCGACGTGCTTCTGTTGGCACAATAGTACCAAGATCTTTTTCTGAAACCTGTGGCGGTATATCAATCAAAAAAACAAGACTCGCTGATGATGGTATAGAAAGGCCAGCCACGGTAGCACTCACGCTTGATTCTCGAAGTACATCTTTAAGTGCCTCTGCAATTTTTTCTGTTGAAAGGTTCGTCACTTCGCCAATACCAAGTCCCGCGTACGGACCGAGCGCAAGCGCGCCATACGTTTCAAGAACAGCTTTACCTAATTTTTTTCGCAACTGGACAACTTTGATTGATGATGCACCAATATCAATACCAACAACGCTTCCTTCAGCGCCACCTTGAGCAGATTTTAAAAATGAAAGACCTTGTCCAAAAATTTTCTTGAAATCCATATTATATGAATATGTTACTCTTTGAGTATACCATAGCCTATGCAAAGTCTACGTTTTTTACTTAACATACTTTTTCCTGAACAATGTCTTTCTTGTACACGCGAAGGTTCCCCATTGTGTGAGGACTGCCTTTCAAGTGTGCCTATGGCGAAACCTACACCATACCCTTGGTGTTATGCTCGATTTGATTATCATAACAAGATTATGAAAGACGCACTCTGGAATCTTAAATATAAAAATAGAAAAGGTGTCGCTACTAGTTTAGGAAAAAGTTTACATGAACTGATTTTTGAAGAATATGCTGAAAAAATTCTCTTTGGTAGTACAAAAAAAATTCTTGTTATTCCTATTCCACTATCACGACGCAAATTACGTGAACGTGGTTATAACCAATGCGACCTACTTGCCCGTGCTCTCGTCAAAGAAGCGCCAGATAATTATGTATATGCACCAAAAATTCTTATAAAGCACAAAGACACCGCATCACAAGCGAAAATCACATCAAAGAAAGAACGCTTACAAAATATTCGGGGTTCTTTTTCAATACGTGATGCTAAACTTGTACACAAACAACGATGTATTTTGATTGATGATATCGTTACCACTGGAGCAACGCTTACCGAAGCACGACGGATTCTCCTCTCTGCTGGTGCAAGTGATGTATGCGCTCTTACTGTTGCGCACTAATTTTTTTATACTGCCGATATGAATACACGAAGAGTGTTGCCACAACAATACAGAGTGATACAAAAAACCCGATAAAAAAATAGCGTGGAAAAACAATACCGAGCAACGTTATTCCACCAAGTCCTCTAAATAATTTTTTTCCGAGTTGATGTGTCTTATCCCACACGACCTCATTTGAAAGTGTCCAGGGTGTTCGAATACCTACAAACCAATTTTGCTTTGTTTTACCAAGAAGCCTCGCTATCGAAAACCAGAGTACTGCAAGCGCTGGCGAAAATGCATGAATAAAAGAAAAACGAACTCCAAGATTCCATGCAAGACTTACGATGAACACATAAAAAATAAAAAGTGAAAGTACAACAAAAAATGCATTAAAATGATTTTTAAATTGCTCAAATGATTCCTTTTTTGGAGATAGACGAGGAATACCATAAAAAAGAACGTAAAACACAATAAGTATTATTGGAAAAATAAACACTCCGAGTGCTTTATGCATAGTTCCGTTTGGCACCCCCTGAGCATTCCAGTGTGAAATCATCATTTGTGGCAATAAAGGATAAGTAACAATACCCAAGATAATTGCTAATACAATGAGGAGTAACAAACTATAGTGTGTTGCGCGAGTATTCATGGTATTACGAAAGTAGTTGATGAAGCGTTTTTTGCAAAGCATCTACTATTTTTTTATGACCTTGTGTATTTGGATGAAGTCCGTCATATAAATCATCTGAGGTAAGTGCTGCTGGTTCAGAAAAAAGTACCCCTTCCTGCTGTGCAATCATTCGAAGTGCATCGTTATAACTGACACGCAATGCATTCGTGTAGCAAAGATTACACCAAGATACTGGAACAGTTTTTGATTCGTCATAGGGCTCATTCCCCATAATTATGATATGTGGGGTAATCATTTTGGCACGGGCTATCACCGTTCGCATTGTCTCAATAAATTTTTCTAATGCAATCGTGGGTGTTGTTGTCCCAAATGGAAATGCTGCGTCGTTTGCTCCTGTTTGAAATATAAGAATATCAGCTTGCCGCACAGAAGCTTCCTGTTCAAAACGAGCTAAGATTGTTTCAGAAGTACCACCGTCAATACTCAAATTATAAACAAAATGGTTTTCATCTTGTGCAAAGGATAACCACAATAACTCCGCCCAACCTCCATGCTCTTTATCCCATGCACCAAATGCCGTACTGTCTCCAAAAATACAAATTGTTGCCATATATATTTGTTATTAAATACTAAACTGCTATCGGTTTAAATAGGTAATCGAAATTTGAAGTATTGTTGCAAACGAAACCCATACTAGATATGGAATATTTACAAAAACTACCCAACGTGCAAACGGCCATAGTACTATGAACATCCAAATAATTGTTGCAAGTACCCCTACAATGTCTATTGATGCAAGCAATAATGATCTAAGACCAAACTGAAGTGGTGTAAAAGCAAAGTTGAGAATCAAATTAAGTATAAAAGGAATCGTGTTAGCCCAAGAAATTTTTCCTATGTATGCTTGATAAAAAACAAAAATAAAACTCACAATAATAATTGCGTACAATACCGTCCATACTGGACCAAAAAGCCACGCAGGGGGTGCCCACCATGGTTTTATCAAACTCTCATACCAACTATATGAAGTAGTCATAGCGCAATAAGTATTGTATTACGAATCTTTTTGAAATACTAAGCATACTGAATTAATACAGTATCGCTTTCCGGTTGGCGGTGGGCCATCATCAAAAACATGGCCAATATGCGCTTCACATTGAGCACAACGAACTTCAGTTCGAGTCATTCCATGCGAATTGTCAGGAACAAGCTCAATATGCGTGTCGTCAACAGGATTATAGTAACTTGGCCAACCAGTACCTGATTCAAATTTTGTTTCTGCTTTAAAGAGCGGTAGTTTACACCCAGCACAAACATAAATACCACCTGTTGTCGGCATTTCAATTGAACACGTGAACGGCAATTCTGTGCCCGCTTGTCTCATAACACGAAACTGCTCATCAGTAAGTAGACGTTTCCATTCTTCTTCAGTTTTAAAAATTTTTTTAATCATTACTATTCATAGTCATCAAAATAAATTTGATGACACGTATATCCTCCAGGGTTCTTCTTAAGGTAATCTTGATGGTATTCTTCAGCAGGCCAAAATTTTTTAAACGGTTCAAGCGTAGTAACAATTGGTTTTGCCCAACGACCAGACGTATTCACAAAAGCAATTACATTTTTTGCCTCTTGATACTCCTCTTCATTTTGGTAAAAAATAGCAGAACGGTATGAGTCACCACGGTCATTTCCCTGCTGATTTACTGTTGTAGGATTGTGCATTCTGAAAAAGAACTCAAGTAATCCTCGAAATGATATTTTGGTTGGATCATAAGTAATAGCAACAACTTCAGCATGACCTGGATGGTTTTCATATGTTGGATTTTCATTTCGACCTCCAGAATATCCAACCCGCGTCTCAACCACGCCTTCAAGTGTCCGAAATAATTCTTGAACTCCCCAAAAACATCCCCCGGCAAGAAATGTTGTCTTAGTATGATCAATCATTTAATTTAACCTAATTTTTCTTTTAACTTCGCTATGATATTTTGAAACTTATCTATAGTTACCACACCAAGCATTCCGGCAAATACAGTAATTGCTTGAACACTCAATAAAAATTGCTTGTCATCTATGCTAAGTGGGGCTATTACTCCCTCATGAGTATTTTCAATAATAGACTGTAGTTCAAGACCAGTAATACCGAGTGCGCCAATTCCTCCAGCGGCGGCTAAGCCAACACCTGCAACCTTTCCACAACGTGCCGCAAGCAATTTTGCTTGGTCTGTCCATCCTGTTGTATTTTTTTCAACCAAACCAGAAATTTCTTCAATATTTTCTGCAAGTAGTGTACGTTCACTTTCTAATTGAGTTTCAAGTTTTTTCCCATCTACATTTTTTTCTTCTGTTGAAAATTTCTCCATAAAATTATTTTTTTAACTCCTCTTTTAATTGTTGCAAGAGAGCATTAAATTCTTTCATAAAAACAAGCTTCTCTTCCTGGGAAGCCTCTCCTTGAGCGACCTTCTCAGCAAGTATTTTTAATTCGTCTTCGTTCATAAATTGCGAGTGTACTAGTTTGTAACATTCCGACACCTTTAGTATAAAACTATTTTGAAGTATTAGAAATAACGTAAAACAGAATTGTTTATTTGCGGAGACGGTGAGGTTCGGTCACAAATAATTTCTTGCAGAAATTATCGCGACCCCGACTCGGCGACAAGCACTCGCTTCGCTCGTCTTGTATACCGCCTCCGTCTTTCTCATCTCCCTTTGCTCTCGATACCAGTTCTCACCGAGACATGCTCGGTGAGAACTGTTGTTGCGGAGATGGAGGGATTCGAACCCTCGAGGGCTTTTAGACCCTACCTCGTTAGCAGTGAGGCGCTTTCGACCACTCAGCCACATCTCCAAGTGAGCTTACACTACCACATTTTTTTCATTAAAAAAAGGACGCTTACGCGTCCTTTATATTATTTTAAAACAGAAATTATTTCATACCCTGCACGAGAGTTTGAACAGTGGAGAATTTTATCTCGATAAATCTTGCGCGACCTATTTGCGTGTTCAAGCAAGATTGGAGTATTGCTTGCGACAAGATAATCTCGCTTATCGCTTACGCCAAAATAAAATTCCCTGTTACGATTGCCAACCAAAAGCATTTCGGGCTCATAGGCATACAGTGCCACCGCCACATACTCACCATTGATAACTGCAAGTGTTTTACGAAATGCTTCCTGAAACGTACAGTTAAACATTTCCATAAACTTCATAATTGTAAGCGCGATAAGATCTGCGTCATTCTCGATTGCGGTATCTTGTCTTGTAATAAGACTAAGTCCGTTCATATCGCAAAATCCTTCAAGATAGACATTAATAAAGCGGTCACTTGACCATCCAAGTGGAATTTTTCTTTTTAAGTACTCAACAGAATCTCCCGCAAGAATCATCCGTGCTGCAATACCTGCTGTTGCGCTGTGTAATTGTTCTTTGCTCCCCGCAACAGTCTTGCAAAAGTGATGTTCAAAATTTACTGGTTTCATTTGCTCAACCAGTGAAATGATTTTTTGTGATGCGGGCGCAACATACGATACAAGCGAACAGTTGGCAATGTGATCAAATGGGCGTTGAATACCCCGAAGTAGTACCTTATACGGGTTATATTTCTCAGGTACAGGTGTACTGAATGCTACGAAATCTGCCATGAATAGAATGTTTTTGTTTTGTGTTTGAATGTTCTTGTTCGACTTCAAAATACCACAAATGCCGTCAATTGTATAGTCGTGGTATACTTTTCCCATGAATACAAATGACCAACACGAACAAGAAATTATTCGCCTCAAAGAATCAAATGCGCTTAAGCAAGACCTGATTTCAGTGACAGCACATCAATTACGCACTTCGCTTTCAGCAATCAAATGGGTTCTTGCAATGATACTTGATAACGATGCTGGCCCACTAAATGCTGAACAAGCCGAATTGCTTAAAAAAGCAATGGCATCAAACGAACGAATGATCGGACTTGTAAGCGATTTGCTTCAATTTAATCATGCAGAAGATATATTACACGGCTATACATTTTCCCCTCTCCAAATTACCGATCTCATTGAAAATGTTATTTTTGAGTTCACAAGCGAAACAAAAAAACGTGGAGTAGAACTGCTTTTTCTAAAACCAGAACAACCGCTACCACTACTGAAGGCTGACGAAGCAAAACTTAGAATTGTAATTGAAAACCTGATTGAGAATGCAATCAAATACAGCCAATCGGGCGACAAGGTATTTATTTCTATTGAAAATAAAGACAACACAATGCGAATAAATGTAAAAGATACCGGCATTGGCATCCCAGAAGAAGCACGCTCACAGATTTTTGAAAAATTTTTCCGTGCACCAAACGCAATTTCACACGCACAAGTTGGCTCTGGGCTCGGACTTTTTACTTCAAAACGAATAATAGAACAACATAGCGGCACTCTCTCATTTGAACCAAACACGCCAAAAGGTACCACCTTTTATTTCACACTCCCTACTCGATAAGACTTTACGTTAATCTTGTATTCGTAGTATTATAGAAATATGCAAAAAAAGATTCTAATAGTTGAAGACGATAGCTTCTTACAAGGACTTACCGCTTCAAAACTTTCAAAAGATGGATATACTATTTTGGTTGCAGCAAATGGTGAAGATGCTGTAAAAATAGCTGACACAGAAAAACCTGATTTCATCTTGCTAGATCTTGTTCTTCCCTCTATGGATGGCTTTGAGGTTCTTGCAAAAATTAGAAAAAATGATGCGCTCAAAAAAATTCCTGTCATTATTTTCTCAAATCTTGCCGAAGAAAAAGACATGCTCAAAGCAAAAGACCTTGGGGCAAATGAATACATGGTCAAATCAAACTTTACACTCGACGAGCTTGCACAAAAAATTAAAGAAATGCTCAAATAAAAAAAGCCCTCTAAGGGCTTTTTTTATTACCCAACACCTAAGAACGCACACCGACAGTCGCGAGCGTTACAATGAATATGGTTGCATAAATGATACACAGTAAAAATAGCATGGTGTGTTTGTTATAAGTAATACAATGATAATGACGAGTTTTCCAGAGTTTTATTACAAGTTATAAGCAAAGTCCTGTACAATACATTTAGTATAGTATTTACATAAACACGTATGAAAACAACAACAACATATATTCTTTTCTTTATATTGATAGCAATGGGTGGTTATATTCTCTATGGCAAAAAAACACCTACTGAAAACCATACACCTATTTCAAACGAACCGGCCCCTCTCGGAACACCCGAAAACCCACTTTCTGCTTCGGATTTAGTAAATACTGCTGGACCAAGCGCTGAACGAGAAACTGTTTCTACTGAAACAATAGTCGCGTATACAAATGAAGGATTCACCCCTGCGATAATAACAGTCCCTATCGGCACTACCGTAGTTTTCGAAAATCGAAGCGAACAAGAACTTTGGGTTATCAGCGCGTCACACGGCTCTGCGCGCACCCTTACGACACTCAATCAAAAAAAGGCATTTGGTGAAGGTGGCCAGTATACTTTTACCTTCTCGCAAGCAGGAACGTATGGATTTACAAACAAACTTGCACCACAAAAAATTGGTACAATAGTTGTTAAATAAGCAAAATGCGAGCGCACACCGCTCGCATTTTTTTGTTACAATACGAGGATGGATGTTACCGCACGACTAAAAGATGTTTTTCCCCGCCTTCGGCCCGACCAAGAAAAAGCACTTCTGCGATTAGGTATTAGTTCACTACGAGATCTGCTCTACCATTTTCCTTCACGCTATGCAGATGTATCCCGCGTAAAAGCGATCAGTGAACTTATTCCCGGAGAAACTGCAACTATTGTTGCAAAAGTCGTCCGTGCTGAAACAAAAAAAGCATGGAAGAAAAAAATTCCTATGGCTGAAGCTTACTTGGAAGATACAAGCGGTGGTATCAAAGCACTCTGGTTTAACCAAGCGTATATTGCAAAAATGCTTCCTGTCGGTAGCACTGTCACACTTACAGGAAGACCGACTATTGGTACACAAGGACTTTATTTAGCAAATGCTGAATTTGATAAAGGTACATCGCTCCCAATTGATTCGCACAACAGTCTTTTTAATGAATCACACGAGGGCGTACCTATCCCAATTTACCCAGAAAGCAAAGGGGTAACGTCTCGTTTTATTTACCATACAATTTTAAAAATCATTAAAGAAAAAGTGCTCGATTCTATTGTTGATCCACTTCCTGAAGATATTTTAAAACGCTATAATCTTCCATCATTAAAAACTGCACTGCATTTTATCCATACCCCCAAAAGAGAGAACGATGCTATTGTTGCCAGAAAACGCTTTGCATTTGAGGAGGTTTTCTACATGCAACTAATAAAAGCAAATGATCGCGCACTCCTTGGATCGCTTCCTTCACATCAAATTAAAATAGATGAAAACGCCTTAAGTGCCTTTCTTAAATCATTCCCATTTAGTCTTACCGAAGGACAACAACGTGCACTTACAAGCATCGTAAACGATTTCAAAGGACCTCATCCAATGTCACGACTTCTTGAAGGAGATGTCGGTTCAGGAAAAACTGCAGTTGCAGCAGCTGCCATGTATGCCGTTGTAACATCAACCCCAGGAGAAGCAACTTTTGGTTCGTTGCAATGCGCCTATATGGCACCTACTGAAATTCTTGCAACACAACATTTTGAGACATTTATTGCTTTATATGCATCACTACTTAAAACTACCCCGCTACGAATAGGGCTTCTCACTGGAAAAACTGCGCGTATTTTTCCTTCTAAAACAAATCCTCACAATTGGACAGATATCTCTCGCTCGCAACTTCTCCAGTGGGTAGCAAATGGTGAAATAGCAATTTTGATTGGTACACACACACTTATACAAAAAACAGTTACCTTCAAATATCTTGCATTTGTTGTTATTGATGAACAACATCGGTTTGGTGTAAAACAACGAATGAATCTTATTCGACGAAACCCTCTCAAAGAAAAAACAAAGAAAGAAAATAATTATCAACTTAAACCGTACTCCGATTACAAAGATAGATGCTACTTTCTTACGCACCTTATAGAAGACTCCTCAAAAAAACACACTCTCAAAGAGCTTGAGGCATTCCTTCCTGGAATTTTAAATAATAAAGGTATTTATGGTTCTCCTTATCCACTTCTTGTATGGGGTAAGGGAAAAAATGAAAAAAAGTTTCGTGCTGTTTTTTCACTTGACCATGACATTGTTATAGCTATTACTCTTCATCCATACAAAGGTCTTTCAGAAAAAACATCTTATCAAAAAATGCTTACAGCGACTGGTTACGCACTATTACTCCTTGTTGCTCCAAGTCCGAAAGGAATCAAAGTGATAGAAATTCAAAATCCAAAATTAAAAAAACTTTCATTATCAGAAAGGGTCGCTCCAGAAATGCCGGTACCACATCTCCTTTCAATGACTGCTACGCCGATACCACGCACACTTGCGCTTACTATCTACGGAGACCTTGAAATAACAGTACTTGATCAATCACCAAAAGGGAGACTGCCAATTATTACTGAGATTGTTGCGCCAACAAAAAGAAACGACGTCTATGAAAAAATTCACAATGAACTACAAGCAGGAAGACAAGTCTATGTAATCTGTCCTCGCATCGATGAACCTGATGAAGAAAAAGCGCGTTCACTAATTGCGAAATCAGTAACAAAAGAAGCAGTTCGGCTCAAAAAAGAAGTATTCCCTTCATATCGAATTGGTGTACTACATTCAAAAATGACAAAAGAAAAAAAGGAAGAAGTTATGCGTGCTTTCTCACTTCATGAAATAGATATTCTTGTTGCAACATCAGTTGTGGAAGTTGGTGTAAACGTACCAAATGCAACAAATATACTTATTGAAGGTGCTGAACGTTTTGGACTTTCGCAACTCCACCAACTCCGCGGTCGCGTGATGCGTAGTACGCATCAACCCTATTGTTATCTCTTTACTGAATCAAATAGTGACGTAGCACGTCAACGACTCACTGCACTCAAAAATGCCAAGAATGGTTTTGAGCTCGCAGAACTTGATCTTAAGCTACGTGGCGCTGGGGAACTTGCTGTTGGTAAACAGTGGGGCGTATCTGACCTTGCAATGGAAGCGATAAAAAATCCAAAGATGGTAGAGGCTGCAAGAACTGAAGCGAGAATGATTATTGAAAATAAATTACTTTCATCATACCCACTTCTAGAAGAAAACCTTGAAAAACGTTCAAAGGAAATACATTTTGAATAAACCGAATTGTCCGTCCTCTTGGATTCGAACCAAGGACCGCCGAGGTATAAGCTCGGTGCTCTAACCAACTGAGCTAAGG
>CAZRBQ010000006.1:14903-17550 GCA_964598385.1 uncultured Candidatus Saccharibacteria bacterium | reverse complement strand
CAAATTCAGGAACAATTACCGGGGATAGAAATACCACACCAACACTCGCATCGGTTGAGCCAGGAGAAAATGGAGTTGTTGCGTTTACTTTTTCATCAGGAACTCTTCTAAACACACTCGGAACGTTTATTGCTGATCCAGTTGTTACTATAAGTGTTGATATAAAAGGTACACAGCGTGATGCGGGGAATATTACACAAACAGTAAAAGGTTCAGATACAAAATCTGCTCGTGTCATTACTGATTTTTCTATAACACCACTTGCAGTTTATTCAATAGGACCATTTACAAACACCGGCCCAATCCCTCCAAAGGCAGGGCAAACAACTACGTATACAATTATTTGGCGAGTGACGAATACTTCAAATAGGGTAAGTGGAGCAGAGGTAAGAACAACATTACCGTCATGGATAACATGGAAAGGACAAGTGGTTCCATCGAATGCAAATATTACTTATATTTCTTCAAGCAGAGAAGTAGTGTGGAAAATAGGAGCTGTTGCACCAGGTGCAGGCCTTGATGGTACTTCAAAAGAAGCTGCATTTCAAGTATCATTTACTCCTTCGTCAAGTCAAGTTGGAAGTATCCCGCAATTAATCACCGAGAGCAAGTTCTCTGGACAGGATACGTTCACTGGTGTACAACTAAAAGCAGTACGAAACTTTTTATCGACAAACATGCCAAATGACCCACAATATAGTGGTGGGGTAAATGGGAAAGTTACCCAATAATACTATGACTAATAAAAAAGCAACAGATGAACGTATGGATAAAATAACGTCGCTTGCAAAGCGACGCGGTTTTGTCTTTCAAGGATCAGAAATTTATGGTGGACTTGCCGGAACTTGGGATTATGGTCCACTTGGTGTTGCCTTAAAAGAAAATATTAAAGCGCTGTGGAGAAAACATTTTGTTTATTCACGTGAAGATATGTATGAAATTGATGCCGCATTACTTATGAATCCAAAAGTTTGGGAGGCTAGTGGGCATGTGGCTGGCTTTTCAGACCCACTTGTCGAATGTACTTCATGTAAAAAAAGATTTCGTGCGGACCAACTTGAGGATCAGACAATGTGTCCCGAATGTAAGGGGGCATTTGGTCCAATACGACAATTTAATATGATGTTTAAGACACAAATAGGTGCAGTAGAAGATTCAGCAGCAACGGTTTATTTTCGGCCAGAAACCGCACAGGGCATGTTTGTTAATTTTAAAAATATTGTTGATTCATTTCATCCAAAATTGCCGTTTGGAATGGCGCAAATAGGGAAAGCATTTCGAAATGAGATAACTCCTCGTGATTTTATTTTTCGTGTTCGTGAGTTTGAGCAAATGGAGATTGAATACTTTGTTAAAGAAAATGAATGGCACAATGAATTTGAAGCTTGGCGTATCAAAATGCATGAATGGATAAAAATACTTGGGCTTCCACAAGATGCAATTCACGAGCTCGAGGTTGCAAAAGATGAACTTGCGCATTATTCGAAACGAACGATAGATTTTGAATTTGATTTCCCATTTGGAAGAAAAGAATTGTATGGACTTGCTTATAGAACAGATTTTGATTTACGAAATCATACAACTGCTAGTACAAAAGATTTATCATATCTTGATGAAGATACAGGCGAAAAAATTATCCCTCATGTAATAGAGCCAACATTCGGACTTGATCGTACCGTACTTGCTGTGCTTGTTTCTGCATATACTGAAGACGAAAAAGATGGGGAGGTGAGAACATATTTGCGTCTTTCTCCTGCAGTTGCACCTGTTATTTGTGCAGTATCTCCTCTACTAAAAAATAAACCAGAACTTGTTGCTCGAGCACGAGATGTCTTCTCAATGCTTAAAGCAGAATTTGGCAGAGTCATGTTTGATGATAATGGCAATATTGGAAAACGATATCGTCGTCAAGATGAAATTGGAACGCCATGGTGTATAGTTGTTGACTTCGATACGCTCGGTGAAGGTGGGGACATGGTCAAAGATACAGTAACAATTCGTGATCGTGATACAGGTACACAGGAGCGAATTTTAATTAACGACCTTATTCCAACTATTAAGAGTCGTTTGGCGAAGTAAAAAATGGCAGACTATATTAAAAAAGTATTACCAAACGGATTACGACTTTTGATGGTGCCTTTACAGCAAACAGATACCGTCACTGCGCTTGTGCTTGTTGAGGCTGGATCAGCCTATGAAAAAAAGGAGCAGCAAGGAATCTCTCATTTTCTTGAACATATGTGTTTTAAAGGCACAACAAAGCGTCCCGCCGCACAAAAGATCGCGCATGAACTAGATAGTATTGGTGCTCTTTCAAACGCCTTTACATCACAAGAATATACTGGTTATTATGCGAAATCTGCAGCAGTGCACCTTCCAAAAATTCTCGATATTCTTTCTGATATTTATTGTCACTCAACATTTCCCAAAGATGAAATAGAAAAAGAGAAAGGGGTTGTGATTGAAGAAATAAATATGTATGAAGATTCACCACAAGATCATATTGGGAATGTATTTATGGAATTAGTTTATGGTCATACACCAGCAGGTTGGAATATTGCAGGAACAAAAGAAACGGTAAGGGCGTTTACCCGCGAAGATCTTGTTGACTATCATAAAAAGTACTACATACCATCTGCAACAACAC
>CAZRBQ010000006.1:0-14893 GCA_964598385.1 uncultured Candidatus Saccharibacteria bacterium | reverse complement strand
CACTAGTCGTTTCAGGAAAATTTGATCCACATTCTGTTGAAATGACCATCAAGACATTATTTACAAGTGATACGTTTTCTACGCCTATAAAAAAACAACATACGGATGATGGGCAAAACGAACCAAGATTTGCGTTGGTAAATCGGAACACTGATCAGGCACATTGTATTATTGGATTCCGCGCATTTCACCATACCGATAAACGATTACGTGCTTTAAAACTAGTAGCAACCCTTTTGGGGCAAGGTATGAGTTCTCGATTATTTCAAAAATTACGAGAAGAAATGGGAGTTTGTTATTATGTTCATGCGAGTGCCGATGCATTTACTGATCATGGTCTTTTTACTATTTCAGTAGGTTGTGACACAAAACGAATCCACGAGGTCATAGAAGTAATTCTTAAAGAATGTTTGCGGATAAGTAAAGAATTTGTTGAAGAAATAGAATTTAATAAAGCAAAAGAATATGTTATTGGAATAATGAAGCTTGGACTTGAGTCGAGTGATGAGTATGCAACATATTATGGAATACAGGAAGTAATGCGTAGAGAGCTAAAAACACTTGCAACGATTGAGCAGGAAATTCGCGCTTTAACAAAAGAGGAGATTCGAGAGGCTGCTTCACTGGTTTTTGTAAAGGAAACACTTAATTGTGCTGTGATTGGCCCATACACAGAAAAAGATTCCTTTTTTAAGACGCTGGTTTTATAATCATATATATGCCACCACAAGGGGATTTAAGAATTCCCATAAAAATAAAAGTATTAATGGTGACTGATAACACCGATCTTCTTGATGAAGAGTCACTTTTTAGAGGTCGTATTCTCGAGCTCGCTTCTTTAGCGGGCGAATTGCATATACTTTTGCTCAATACACGATCTCGAATTACAACGCCACATACAATAGGAAATAATATTTGGATATATCCAACAAATTCATTTTCACCAATTTTTTTTCCACTTGATATGATGCGTGTTGTGCAATCGCAGATGACATGGAAAGGACGCCTGCATGCTGACCTTATTACAACAAATGACCCATACTGGATTGGATTCTGCGCCCACCTTATAGCGCGGTATTATAAAAAGCGTTTACAGATCAATCTTGAGACTGATATAACAAAAGCATCGTTTTTTAAAAAGCAATTCGCAAAAATTGTCATCAAAAATGCAGTTGGAATTCGAGTGGTTTCAAATGAAATACAACAACAGCTACTTAGTTTTAATAAAAATCTTGCACACAAGATTACTATGTTGCCAATGTTTCTTGATGTAGATCGTATTACACGACTTCCAATCAGTATTGATCTTCATAAAAAATATCCTTATTTCACTTTTATAATTTTGATGTATGGCAAACTTGAACCTTCAAAAAATATTCCACTTGCAATCGATATTGTTGCAACATTAACAAAAAGTTTCTCACGCCTCGGTCTTGTGATTGTTGGAAAAGGGAGTGAGAAAGCATATCTTATGCGATATGCGAAACGAAAAGGAATTCCAGCGAATGTTATTTTTGAAGATGATTCGCCTGATATATATAGTTATTATAAAACCGCAAATATGGTTTTAGTTACCTCAAAAACCGAAGATAATGGCATGACAAGTCTAGAAGCACTTGCCTGTTCATGTCCTGTTATTACGTCAAATGCGGGTGTTGCAGCACCAATTCTTCATGATATGCGCGGGGTAAGCTTTGTTTGTGATCGGGGTGATGAACAGTGTTTTGTACAGAAAATACGTGAATTTATAAACGCGCCAGGTCTCAGAGAACACTTTAAGTTAAATGCGCTTTATTATGCCAAAGAAGCGCTTGGGTATGATAAAGAAGAATATTTGCGGAGGTATTATACAACATGGGAGTCGTGTTTCCACGAAGCACGATAGCGTAAAACAATATTTTTGGTACAATAAAGTATATGGCAACAAAACCAACAACCTATATTTCTGTTTCAAACGGTACAATATTACGTGTTGGTCTTTGGGGCATACTCTTCTATCTCTTATATTATTTACGTGATATTTTTCTCATACTTCTCACCTCAATTGTGATTGCTTCATTCGTTGAGGCAACAGCAAATAGGCTTGCGCGCATTCGATTAAACCGTACATTTGCGGTGGTACTCATTTATATTCTGATAGTATTGCTTTTCGCTGGTTTATTTTATGTATTTGCACCAATTATAATCACTGAAGTAGCAAGTCTTACTCCAATGGTACAGAAATATTTTCCTACAGCAGAAATACCAACGTTTCTTACTGGCAAAAATCTTACACAAGCAGAAAAAATTATCACAAGTCTTTCACAAAGTGGGAGTATTGGTGATGTTGTAAATGGGGCACAGGCAATCGCTTCTAAAATTTCTGGAGGCATCTTTGGTATCCTTGCGGCACTTTTCGGAGGTATTATTAACCTTGTACTTGTTACTGTGATTTCTTTCTACTTATCGATACAAGAAAACGGAATCGAAAAGTTTCTTCGAATTATTGTTCCACAAAAAAATGAAGATTATATTGTGGGTCTTTGGAAGCGAACACAAAGAAAAATTGCGCTTTGGATTAAAGGGCAATTATTGCTTGGTTTAATAATTGGTATTGTTACCTTCATAGGACTTACGCTTCTTGATGTACCGTATGCGCTTATCCTTGCCATTTTCGCTGCAATTTTTGAGCTTATTCCTTTTGGTATTGTGCTTGCGGCTATTCCTGCGATATCGTTTGGCTATATGCAAGGAGGGTTTGTTCTTGCTCTTATTGTTGCCGGATTTTATACTATCGTGCAACAACTGGAAAACTATTTCTTACAACCTCTTGTAATTAAAAAGGTGATCGGGATATCTCCATTGGTAGTTTTGTTGTCAGTCTTGATGGGGGCCGCACTTGCAGGGTTCTGGGGGCTTATCCTTGCGATTCCAGTTGCAGTAAGTATACTCGAATACATGGGCGACATCGAAAAGAAGAAGGCTGGCGTTCCGCTCACTGACTAAATGAACAAGCAACCATTTTATATCACTACAACACTTCCGTATGTCAATGCGGAAATCCATATGGGTCACGCGCTTGAATTTGTGCGCGCAGACATCATTGCTCGCTATAAAATGCTTGCGGGTTTTGACGTGTTTTTTAATACGGGTACTGACGAGCACGGGCTTAAAATATTCGAAAAAGCAAAAGAAGCAGGACTTTCTCCGGAGGTATTCGTTGACGGATATGTAGAAAAATTTAAGGAAAGTGTAAAAAGTTTTGGTGTTTTAGATACAATTCATTTTGTTCGTACTACTGATCAACACCATATTACTGCTGCGCAGGCATTTTGGAAGCGAGTTGAAAATAATGGTTTTATTTATAAAAAGTTTTATGAAGCGAAATATTGTATCGGTTGTGAGGAGGAAAAAACTGATTCTGAACTTATAAATGGGGAGTGTCCACTGCATCCCGGAAAGCCACTTGAACATATCAAGGAGGAAAATTATTTTTTCAAATACTCGGCTTTTGGAGAAAAACTTCTTGCTTTTTATGCCGAAAATCCGCATTTCGTGATACCAGATTTTCGTTTTAACGAAGTAAAGTCATTTGTAAAAGGAGGATTACGTGATTTTCCTATTTCACGTCTTAAATCAAAAATGCCATGGGGTGTGCCAGTGCCAGGGGACGATGAACATGTCATGTATGTATGGTTTGATGCGCTCACCAATTACATTTCAACACTTGGTTGGCCAGACGAGGGTGGTAATTTCCAAACATATTGGAAAAACGGAAACCCAACCCAGTATTGCGGAAAAGACAACACGCGTTTTCAAGCTGCAATGTGGCAAGCAATGCTTATGGCAGCTGAACTTCCAAATTCACACCAGATTGTTGTGAATGGACACATTACCGCTGATGGTGGCGTGAAAATGTCAAAGTCACTTGGCAACGTGATTAACCCAAAAGATATTGTTACAGAGTATGGCACTGACGCACTTCGTTATTTTCTTGCAAAAGAAATAAATACATTTGAAGATAGCCCATTTACGCTTGAGCGTTTTAAGGATGCCTATAACTCAGGACTTGCAAACGGTCTTGGAAATCTTGTATCGCGAATTATGACGATGGCAACTTCATATGGAGTGTCACTTAATGATGAAGATAAGAAAATATCCTATTCCAATAGCAAGGTAGAGATCTTGGAACTATTCAACATAACAGAAGAAATGCAAAAAATTTGGCTTACTATTTCAACAATTGATCAAGATATTCAGAAGAATGAGCCATTTAAAAAAATAAAAATTAACCCAGAAGAAGCTAAAAAAGATTTATATCGAGCACTCTATCATTTATTTGGTGTTGCACGTATGCTTGAGCCATTTATGCCAGATACAGCAAAATTAATACAAAAACTTATTATTGAGAACAAAAAGCCAGAACAACCACTATTTTTGAGAAAATTGTAATATGCAAATACGGTATTTTGATATTCATTCACATCTTAACCTTAACCCTCTTTCAAAAAATCAGACAGAGATTATTACCAAAATGCGCGAGCATTCAGTGGCAACAATTACTGTTGGTGTTGATCTTGAGACTTCAAAAACAGCGGTTGCTCTTGCGGAAAAATATCCAGATTGTTGTTTTGCAACAGTAGGACTACATCCTTCTGATGTTGCAAAAGAGATTTTTGATTTTAATGAATTTAAAAAACTTGCAGAGCACTCGTCTGTTGTAGCGATTGGGGAGTGTGGACTTGATTATTTCCGTGATCAGAGCGAACAAACAAAAGTTCACCAAAAAGAACTTTTTAAACAGCATATTACACTTGCTCTTGAGCTAGGAAAGCCTTTAATGATCCATGCGCGTCCTAGTAAGGGTACTATGGATGCATATAATGATGTGCTTGATATTCTTGAACTTTATCCAACCATTGTTGCCAATTTTCATTTTTTTGTGGGAGATCAAACGGTGGCTACTCGCGCGCTAGCACTGGGTTGTACAATGTCTTTTGATGGTCCGATTACATTTACACACGATTATGATGATGTAATTGCCAAGTTACCGTTGTCTCATATCATGGCTGAAACTGATGCGCCGTTTGCAGCACCTATGCCATATCGTGGGGGAGTTTGTGAGCCATGGATGGTTAAGGAAATATATATTCGAATTGCAGAAATTCGTAACGAAGATAGAGAAGTTGTTCGCAAAGCACTTGTAGAAAATGCGCTTCGTTTTTGCGGTAAAACAGGCTAGTTGGTTGTGGTATACTCTACATATGGAAAAGAAATATGTCTCACTCGTGATTGTCGCTGCCATAGCAGTTTTTTTAATGTATACAGTGCTTTCTTTTGTGAAGATAAACATCAAAGACCCACTTTCTGCACTCGGTATTAAGTCGCCAGCAGCAACAGAGGCAGAGCAAATCACTCCGGCAGAATAGTTTGACATTCAGTGTATCAATAAGTATACTATGAGCGCTTGTTCGTACTCCTTAATTTGAGGTGGTACGCTTAGGTCCGAAACAAGCAGACTCGAAACATCGAGTACTTATTAGTTATGCACGGACTTGCCGTGCTTTTTATTTTTATGGATTCACAAGAAACATTTGCGCCAGAATCTCGTATTTACGAACTTGGATATCTTATGGTGCCAACTATCGAAGAAAAGGATGTTGCTACTGAAGTAGGTGCTCTTAAAGAGGTGATTGATGCAACCGGAGCAGTTACAATTTCAGAAGAATTTCCAAAGCTTATTGATCTTGCATATGAAATGACTCGTGTTATTAGTAATAAAAATGAGCATTTTGTTACAGGATATTTCGGATGGGTTAAGTTTGAAGTTGACCCTTCGAACGTTGCGTCAATTGATCTAACGCTTAAGCGAAATGAAAAATTGATTCGTTATATTCTTGTAAAAACAGTACGAGAGAATACACTTTCTCCTAAGAAAAATTTTAGCCGTACTGAAACAAAGAAACGTGGTTCACGAAAGGATACAGAAGAAGGAGCTGTAATTTCTAATGAAGAAATTGACAAACAGATTGATGCGCTCGTTGGTGATGAGGTGGCAACAGTAGCTACAGAGGGTGTACAGGAATAAGTTGTTCTATTAAATACCTCGCGGTATACTATCGACAAGAAGTGTTCGCTTATTTACCCTAATCCAAGCGCCAGCTTGCAAGTGTATGTATCTCAATAAAGCAATAATAATAGGAAATTTAACGCGTGATCCTGAGCTTAAGGCCATCGCATCAGGTATCAAGGTTACAACAATGAGTGTTGCAACAAATCGCGTATGGAAAGACCAAAGTGGTCAACGAAAAGAGCAGACTGATTATCATAATGTTGTAGTTTTTGGCAGACAAGCGGAAACCGCAGCTCAGTTTTTAAAAAAAGGTAGTCAGGTTCTGATTGAAGGTCGTATGCAAACCCGTAGTTGGGATGCTCAGGATGGAACAAAAAAGTACCGAACCGAAGTAATTGCTGATCGAGTTCAGTTTGGGTCACGAGGTCAAGGAGGGCAGAGTGAAGGAGGATATCAAAAAGGGAGTGCACCACAACCTGCAAAAGATGTTGCTGAAGAAATTGATACCATTGAATATCCGGAAGACGACATAAGTGCAGAAGATATTCCATTCTAAAAATCGTTATTAAGTAATTCTGATTAATTTATGAAGCAAGATTTTTTCTCTTCAAACAATATTAAACATATTGACTATAAAGATACTGACGTACTAAAAAAGTATGTTAATCCAAATGGTCGAATTGTTGGTCGCAAGCGCTCAGGTCTTACTGCGAAAAATCAACGTAAGCTTGCTCTTGCAATCAAGCGTGCTCGATTTATGGGACTTCTCCCATACGTAGCAAAATAATAAAAACCCCTCCTTTGAGGGGTTTTTATTATGCATAAGCGCTAGGCGCGTTCAACATATTCACCAGTTTCAGTATTTACAATGATTTTATCACCTGATGATAAGAACATTGGAACAGTAACTGTTGCGTTATTTTCAAGGGTTGCAATTTTATTCCCACCAGTTACAGTGCTTCCTTTAATAGACGGAGGGGTATCTTTGATCGTAAATTCCATTTTGATAGGAAGTTTAACACCAATAATTTGCTCTTCATCATCCTCGTTAGTAAAAACAAGCGCGCTAACCATGGTGTTTTCTTTTAGAAATCGCGCAGGGTCACCGATTATTTTTTCATCAATCATAAATCTATCTTTTGGATTTACAGGATCACAAAACCAATATTCACCTCGGTTATGATAGAGGAATTTAACTTCGCGCTTTGTAATGTCAGCTTCGTCTGCTTGGTCTGATACATGGAATGTTGCAGAAAATGTTTTCCCTGAAATAAGGCTTTTAAGCTTTACTTGATTTTGAGGTTTACGCTGTTGTGTTCGTGCTACGTGACTTTCTACAACTTCACAGGGCTCACCATCGTGAAGAATAATCTTTCTTTCTTTAATTTCATTATATGCAAGGATAGCCATAAAATACGTATCGTGTTTATCTACAAAAAGAACCCTTACGGGTCGACGTGAGAAAGTATACCTAGTTTTTTGTATTTTGACAAATAATATAAAAACATAATAAACGCTCATGTACCCGAGCGTTTATTATGTTAAAAACTACAATGTATAGTTTTATTTTTTATTCACCTCCGCTTGCAACTTGTATCTCTCCAAAACGAGCACGAATTTGCTTTTCTAGGTCTTTTGTTACTTTTGGATTTTCTCTCAACCAAGTTCGTGTTGCGTCATAGCCACGTCCCATACTTACTTTTTCGCCTTCTTTTGTGCGATAGGAATATGATGCACCACTTTTTTCGACAATACCGAGCTTTTCGCCAAGTGCCATCAATTCACCTTCATGGGAAATTCCTTCGCCGTAAATAATATCAAATTCAGTCTGTTTAAATGGTGCTGCAACTTTATTCTTTACAACCTTGACGCGAGTACGACCACCAACAACATCCTCACCTTTTTTTATTTGAGCGATTCTTCTAATATCAAGACGAACTGATGAGTAAAATTTTAACGCTTTTCCACCCGGAGTGGTTTCAGGATTACCAAACATAATACCGATTTGCATTCGAATTTGATTGATAAAAATAACAAGGGTTTTAGATCGGGCAACAATTGCAGTTAATTTTCGAAGCGCCTGGGACATAAGGCGCGCTTGTTTTCCAACATGTGCTTGCCCCATATCACCTTCTATTTCGTCTTTTGGTGTAAGCGCAGCAACTGAATCGACAACAACAACATCAATTTTCCCTGAACGGACAAGAGATTCTGTAATTTCTAACCCTTGCTCTCCAGTGTCTGGTTGAGAAATAAGAAGATCATTAATTTTAACACCAAGCTTTGTCGCATAATCTGGATCCATGGCGTGTTCAGCATCAATATACGCACAGATACCACCGAGTTTTTGTGCTTCAGCTACAATATGAAGCGCAAGCGTTGTTTTACCAGAAGATTCAGGACCAAAAATTTCAATAATTCTTCCACGAGGTACACCACCAATACCGAGCGCCATATCAAGCCCAAGACTTCCTGTCGAGATTGCGCCAATATCCACCTTTGGAGCTTCGCCAAGTTTCATAATTGCTCCTTCGCCAAACTTTGTTTGAATAGATTTTATTGTGCTTTCAATCGCACTCAGATCATTTCCGCCTCCCACGTCTTTGGTTTCTTTCTTGTTAGTTGTTTTCTTTGCCATAGTCTTTTGACATACTTACGCTTGTAATTGTTTCATCTCCTTCTGGTGTAATTGGTTCATATACAATACGAACATTTGTAATTGCTTTTTTGCCAAACTTATCTTCGCCTTTTAGGGTAAGAACATTATACCCAGGAAGCAAAAGCACTTTTTCTGCAAAATCATAATTTTCACTCACAAATACTTGGCGATCATTTATTGAGAAAAAAGTTGCATTGTTTGCTTTTCCAGAAATTGTTACGAGTGACTCAGTAACAACGGCACCGTCTGTAATATTGTTGATACGAATATCAGCTCCATGTAAAAGATTATGAGCTCTGTTTATCGCATATAATCCCAAGACTACAAAAAAAGCTACCACTATGAGTGTTCGAGTATGTCGTTTTTTGAAAAAAATCTTGTGCATTGTTTGTGCGGTTGCCTTAGTCATAGTGTACTCCTTTTTTCAAGCTTATGCTATTTCTTCTGTGTTTTCACCTCCTGCAAAGTCTGCGCGAGCCATTTCTGTAGGCTTTTCAATAACGTCACGAGGCTTATTGCCGATACCAGCACTGATTACACCTCGTTCTTCAAGCATATCAATTAATTTTGCTGCGCGTGAATAACCAATTCCGAGTTTTCTTTGCAGGAATGAACTGGAGGCTTTTTGTGCTTCAATAACAATTTGTCGAGCATCTTCATAGAGTTCATCTCCTGAGCTATCGCCATCAAGCGTTGCTTCAAAAGCTGAACGATCAGCGCTAATACCACCTTGAAGATTAATCTCATCCATAACGATATCTCGGTACTGTTCGGTTAGGTATTTTACAATTTTCTTTACTTCTCCTTCGGTAATATATGCAGATTGGAGGCGTTCAGGTTGGGATTCTCCCGATAGATAAAGCATATCTCCTGCACCAAGAAGTTTTTCTGCGCCACCAGCATCAAGGATAGTTCGAGAATCAATTTGAGATGCAACTTTAAGTGCAATTCGAGCAGGAACATTTGCTTTAATGAGACCAGTAATAACATTTACTTCAGGGCGCTGTGTTGAAAGTATGAGGTGTATACCAACCGCACGAGACATTTGTGCAAGTCGAACAATGCCAGCCTCTAGTTCTCGTGGATAGGATGTCATAATATCTGCAAGTTCATCAATAATAATAACAATATAAGGCATTCGTTCTGGTGCTTCAGGGCCTTCTTTTGGTCCATTTTTTACAACGGTTGTATGGTAGGATTCGATATCACGACAAGTTTCTTTTTCGAGTATGTCGTAACGTCGACTCATTTCATTTGCCGCCCAGCGCAATGCCAGAATTGCCTTTTTAGGATCAGTAATAACAGGTGTTAAGAGATGTGGAATACCTTTATATAGCGTTAATTCAACGCGCTTAGGGTCAACCATAATAAGTCGTAGCGCCTCAGGACCGTTGCGGTAAAGTAGGCTTGCAATAATGGTGTGAATCGTTACAGATTTTCCTGAACCAGTTGTACCCGCAATAAGTACGTGTGGCATTTTTGCAAGATTTGCAACTTGTGAGCGACCAGAAATTGCTCGGCCAAGGGCCAGCATCAGTGGTTTTTGAGCTGTTGAAAATTTCTCATCACGGAAGAGTGAAGCAAGTCCAACTGTAGCTTTGGTTTTGTTTGGAACCTCAATGCCAACAAGTGATTTTCCTGGAATCGGTGCTTCGATTCGAATCGGGTGTGCTGCAAGTGCAAGCGCTAGGTCATTTTGAAGCCCAGCTATTCGGGAAAGACGAACACCTTCGGCAGGTTTAACCGCATAGCGTGTTACGGTTGGTCCAATTGTAATTTCATCCATTTCAACTTCAATGCCGAAATTTTGAAGTGTACGCTTAATTATATTTGCACTTGCTTTTACATCTCCGGTGTTTGGTTTACCGCGATCTTCTTCAAGCAAATCAAGCGGCGGTGGTACGTAGTTTGTTGCAGGTCGGTAGTCATGAAAATTAAGTGTCATCTCTTCAAGCATGTCTTCTTTTTTTGCTTTTTCTTTTTTCTTTGTTTCGTAATCTTGTATTGCAGGCTCTTTTTCAATTTCTACAATTGGTTTTTTTTCAGACTCTGCTTGTTGGGTAGCATCGCTTGCACCAGCAATAATTGGTTCATGGTGTATTCCAGGTAAAACGACGTCTTTTCGCTTTTTGAAAAGGTTGGCGATTTGCCCGACAAGTGGCAGTAAAGAAGGACGAGAATCAAATAGAATGAAAATCGAAATTAATAATAGGGCTCCAAGAAAAAGAATGCTTGTATAAACATCAAAAAGTTTTAGGAAAGGGAATGCGGCAATTTTACCAATGTAGCCACCCACATGCTTTGAACCAGAAGCAATATCTATGAGACCAAGACAAGATAAAAGAAAAATAAGTGAAGATAGAGTGTGAGACCATCCAACATTTGGTCTGACTGATCGCACAAATGAAATTCCTAGCATGATACATAGAATAGGAACAAGGACATAGCCGACACCAAAGAGGAATGCAAAAAGACTATAAAAGAAGATCCCTGCCCTCCCTCCACCGTTAAATGCTGCGAGAATAAAAAATAAGGCTAAAACAAAAGAAATAACAGCATAAATACCATGCTTTGTTTCGTCCTTTAGAGAGATCGATTTTTGATCGGAATGCTCACCTGACCGTTTGGATTCACTACGTAGGGTGGTTTTTTGTTTCGAGTATTTTTGAGTATTTTTTAATTCCTTTTTATCCTTTGCCATAAAATAAGTATGTTCTAATTGTAGCACTTTATTTACTTTCTCATAGTAAAAATACTACAACACAGTATTGGGTTTAGTTGTAGATTGCAGAATATATTGTCCTATATATAATGGACGAATATTAAAGTAATTAAAAAAGCTTTAAAACTGTAAAAGACAATATACTATGTTTGAAAACAGTAATAATTCAACAAAACAGCTAAAAGACAACATTCGGTCAGATGACGGAATAACTTATTTTAGAAGCATATTTTTACAGGCTGAAAAAATTGTTACAGCCATATTTATGGTCTCAGACCATTTACCAACTTCAGACCATATTAGAGAATCTATTAGATCAAATGCCTTACATACACTAGAAGAGTTGCTAAGTGCAAAAAATAGTATGGAATTAAGGAATGTCCTTAACACAAACATACAGGATATTTTTTCAGTTATTTCTGCGAAGCTTCGTATTGCCGGGACATTAGGAATAATCTCGAATAAAAATATAACGCTACTTTTAGAGGTTATTGATGCTTTTCATAAAAAAATTAATTTATATTACGAAAGGAAAAATGAACGCGGTGGAGGAGAAGATACCCCATACTTTTTTGGTGAATATGTTTTGACGAAACAATTGTTTAATGAGCCATTCGTAGGTAATGACTATGTTGAAAAAGAAGCGGATGAGCGGGGTTATTTTAAAGGACATGATAATA
This sequence comes from uncultured Candidatus Saccharibacteria bacterium, assembly GCA_964598385.1. GTDB lineage: Bacteria > Patescibacteriota > Minisyncoccia > Phycocordibacterales > UBA9973 > CALRHK01. The sequence goes on along the minus strand of CAZRBQ010000006.1, from coordinate 2,780 downwards.
AAGGACATATTATTTCAAAAAATGGTATTAACAATGATAAAATTAATCTTGTCTCTAATAACACAGAAATTGAAAATAGGAAGCCATTACAAATTACAAAAAAGGACATAGGTTTAAAAATAAATAGAAGGAATAACATTTTAAGCATTATAAAGGACAAAAGAGAGGTTACTATAAAAAATATAACTGAAATTATAAAAGACTGTAGTGAAAAGACAATTCAAAGAGAGTTGAATACGCTTGTTGGTGAAGGTGTATTGAAGCGAGTGGGTGAAAAACGATGGAGTCGATATTCTCTAAAATAGGACCATGTTTTGTAAGTATTTTGTTGCTACTACGTCACCACTAGAGTAATTGCATTGTGTAAAAATCCGAAAAATATTACCTGTATATAAGGTATGAAAATCGGTTGATTTTTTACACTTTTTATGTAATTATATGTATTCTGGATAAGTGGGTATTTTGGATACAAAATATTCGGTTATCCACATTATGTTTCTTTGTTTCGATAGGATGCAAAGGATATAATGGGGTGGTGCATCACGTTGCGCTTTTTGTCGTAATGATGCACTTGTTTGTATGTGCTTTATACTGTGCATTTTTGGATAGGAAAAATGTACAACACAAAGCATCACGGTACGATCATTGAAAACAAGATAGGCAGATGAAGTGTGATACTGACACTTCTTTTGTTCCGCGAATGATTTACATTTTCGGTTGTGTTTTCAGATATACCGTATCGGCCATGTCGACACGGCAGATAAATCCACTATTCCATATACATACTATATGTATATGGAATAGTGGTGTGTGACACATTTTATGTTGTGGCACACCTCATGTTTTTAAAACTTCTTGTATAGCAATATATAAGTAAGTGAGATGCACATCAGGTTGGTTTTGTAGTCGTGCGCTAATGCACAACTACACGTCGAAGCTAACATAATCGTGCATTGCGTGCGTATGATATGAATACTCGTATATATGACACGCATTAGTTTAGTTTATTTATGAACAAATTCCTTAAATCTAAAACTGTAAAAGCAGCTTTGGGTTTGGTGGCAGTATTCGCTTTTGTTGGCGTATACTCAGCTAGTGCATACACTTTCACTACTACCCTTAAAATGGGTTCAAAAGGTGAAGCTGTACGTCAGCTCCAAATCGCTTTGAACGCATGTTCAGACACCATGGTTTCTTCTACAGGCGCTGGTTCTCCAGGTTCAGAAACTACTACCTTTGGTAGCAAGACAAAGACCGCAGTTATGAAGCTCCAAGCTAAAGCTGGCCTTTCACAGGTTGGTCAAGTTGGTCCAATGACTCGTGCTTTCTTGAATGCTAATGGTTGTGGTACAGGAACTGGTAACACTGGTGGTAACACTGGTGGTAACGTAGTAGCTGGTCAGATTACTGCATCAGTTGCTCCAGATTCTCCAGCAGGTCTTACTCTCGCTGGTGGTAGCGCATTCAATCCAGTCATCAAGATTCGTCTTGCAAACGGTACTTCATCTCCAGTAAATCTTACTGGTTTGAACCTTACCAAGACTGGCTTTATGAACAATACATATGTAACTGGTGTTTCTGTCTATGATTCAGCAGGTATGCAACATGGCAATACTGTAACCACTCTTGGTGCAAACGGTGTTGCAATGATGACATTCTCAACCAATCCAATCACAATTCCTGCAAATGGAACTACTGATGTTTGGGCAAAGATCAACCTCTCATCATCAGCAACTTCAGGTACAGTAGGTCTTAGCGTTGTTTCAGCTTCTGATATCATGCTTTCATCAGGTACTGCTGGCGGTTCATTCCCAGTAGCAGGTGCTCAGATGACTGTTGTTTCAGGCTCAAGCTCACTCGCTACTGTTACTCTTGATGTTCAGGCATCAGCACTCAGTGCATTAGGTGCAACAGTTAATGTTGACGCTGCTTCTTCACAAGAAATTGCAAAATTCCGTGTTGCTGAAACTTCAAGTAACGAAGATGTAAAGCTTTACAGCCTTACTCTTTGGAACAACGGTAACGCTTCAGCATCTGACTATCGCGATGTACAACTTCTCGATCAGACAGGTAATGTTATTGCAACTGCACAACCTGCAGGCAACGTAGTAAAGTTCAACCTCTCAACTCCTTTCCTTATTGGTAAGGGTCAGACAAAAGACTTTACTGTACGCGCAACTATCGTTTCTGGTTCAACACGCACAATCCAGTTCACTGTCTACAACGACTATGATATGGATGTCCGTGGTGTAAATACTGGCGTAAGTCTCCTTGCAACTGCTGCGGGCGGTGTTGACTCTAGTTTCCCAATTGGTGATACTTCATCGACATACAACAAGGCAACTATCGGTACAGGCTCAGTTTCATTTAGTAAGGCTCCAGATTCTCCTTCATCAGCAATTGCTCCTGGAGTTGAAGCTGTTCTTGCTAAGTTTAACGCTAAGCCAACCGGTGAAGATATGGAAGTTCGTGGTATTTCATTTGGTCTTACCAATACTTCAAAGATCTTGACAGGTACTGTTTATGTAAAGGTTAATGGCTCTATTGTGTACTCAGCAGCAGCAACAAGTGCAACCTTTGCTACTGTAGGTACTGCTGCGAGTCGTACCCTTTCTTCATACCCAATCTTGACCGCTGGTGTTAATAACACAGTTGAGGTAGTCGGTACACCACTCTCATCTGCAACCTCGGGTTCAGTAATGGTTAACGATATGGACATCACCTCTGTAAAGCGTTTGATCTCAAACGACATTACAGATCCTAGCGTTGCTGTAGTAGAT
>CAZRBQ010000005.1:0-17636 GCA_964598385.1 uncultured Candidatus Saccharibacteria bacterium | reverse complement strand
CTTGTATTTCTACACCATCAAGTTTAAAGCCGAGAGGTATAACTTCAAGAATGCGTTTGTTTGCAACAGGAAGATTTTCCTCTGCTTCAGCAAGTGCTTTTTGAATATCAAGTGAAGTAACTTCACTATTTGCTTTGGTTATAACAGCAGTACCAGAACATATTTCCGAGGAAAGACTAATACCGCCGATAGCGAGTATTACTTTGCGAATGCGTATTTTACTTGATTGTTCAGCAGATGAAATGGCTCGCTTAATACTGCGTGATGCTTCCTCAATATTTGTAACATAACCAAATCGAACACCGCGTGTTGGGGCTTGTCCAGTGCCGATGACGCGAGGAGTTTGTTCACCTTTTGTGCGTTCACATACCACAACCCGAGTTGCGTATGATCCAACATCTATTCCGACTGTAATGTGGCGTTGCATATAGTGAAAAAATACTCCTCCGCAAAGAGAAGAAAAGCTTGCTTAAAGCTTAAAGGGAAAATTTCTTCAAAAATTTTTCCTCTTCATGTTCCATTGTACTACCATGGTCGTATCCTTTCAAATGAAGCATTCCGTGGATAAGTAAGTATGTTACAAAACGTGTGTAAGACATCGAAAATGATCGATATTCTTTTTTCATAACTGTCTCACATAATACTAATTCACCACTATTTTCTGAAAGGGGAAATGAAAGCACATTGGTAGGATAATCTTTTTCTCTATATGTTCGGTTGAGCGTGCGAGAAATCGTTGGTCCAACAAAAGAAATTGAGAGATCGTACTCTTTTCCAAGAATTGCATTTTTTATACGAACAAAAGGCACGCGTGGAAGCGTGCCTTTTGTTTTCTTTGTTACTGTGAGTGTGTCTGTAGAAGCCATGCTTCAGAAGTATTAGAGCGCTTTACCAAGTTTCTTTAAGCGTTCAAATTCTTTTTTTCGAGTAAGACGTTTAAGTGCGCTCGCTTTTTGTGCAAGTTTTGTTTGTGGGCGCTCGTGATAACGACGACCCTTTACGCGCTGGATAATACCTGATTCTTGTACACGACGAGAAAAACGGCGAATTACGCTCGCAGCATTTTCGGTCTGATTTTTCTTGATTTCGATAACAATTGTCATATGTTGGATTAGAATAACACAAAGATTTTGACTGCGCAAGATCTTATTTTAGCAGTTCTTTTATAAGAGATCTTCGGGGTCAATTTGAATTTTGTACGGAAAAGGGAGACTTTTTAGTATAAGAAGTAGTCGCTCGTCAATGCTGCCGTCAGGACTAAGGGCATCAGTACTCCACGACAGACGTGGAACTTTGAGAGTTGCATGAACAGTATAGATTTTTTGTGTTTTTTGTGGTGAAGGAGTATAGGCAAGATAGAGTAATGGCGAATAATCTTTAAGAAGTTCTTGTAAAATCTTTTTTTCTTCCGTCACGCTTTCTTTTGAACCGCTAAAACTTATTTTAATAAAGGTAGTAAATGGTGGATATTCATATAATTTTCGTTCAGCAATTTCATCACGAATACAATACAGCACATTACTGCTTGTAAGACTACGAACTACTTTTTCATCGGGATTTTGTGTCTGTAGGAAGATAGTGTTTGAGGTTTTTTCTGAAAGTGTAAGCATAATATGGAGTACTTTTTCGTTCATGCGAAACGATGGTAGGGTGAAAAGTGAATCGAGTGAAATAATATAGCTCGTTGTTACCCCGTGGTCTGGCATAAAAAGGAAGGCCATTTCTGTGCCAATTAAAATACCGCCCGGAGTTCGTTGCCATACTTCAATAATACGTTTTGCTTGAGCGCGCGTTTTTGTTACTTCTCGATCAATGCGAAAAATTGATGCAGTAGGAAAGCGTTCTTTAAGCTGAGATTCGATTAAGTCGGTGCCAATTCCAAAAGGAATTAAATGCCAGCTTTTACAGTGTGGACATGTTGTAAGTGAGTCTTTTTGTTTCTTGCACTTGTTGCATGAAAAAATTCGTACCGTACCTTGTGTAGTTTTTCGTTCATAAAGAACAAGCGGAGCGCCACATACATCACAAGTCATTGTTGTACCACAATCACGACAGAGAGTCATTGATGAAAGTCCTTTGCGAAATGCAAATACAAAACTACGGTTATTATTTTCTAATTCATTTTGCAATGATACAAGTGTTGATTTTGAAAAGAGTCGAAAGGGCGCAACACTACCGTCGGGTTTTTTTCTTTGCATATCGACTAGTGAAATTTTTGTGCCAGTATCTGTTCGATAATGTAAGGGCGCTACTTCGCCAAGCTCACGTTCGCCATGTCGCCAAATTGTTTCCACGCGCAACAGGGTATCACTCATTATGAGTTTAATTTTTGCATAATGAGCAAATGATTCAACAAACACTCGAAAATCTATATAGGGACTGCGAAGTGTTTTATATGCGTGTGCGCTTTCTTGTTCAAGAATAATTGTTCCTATGTTAGAGCTTGGAAAGGTGAGGTAGGCAGGTGTCGCAATAATTAGATGAGGGTGAGTATTTTCAATGATTTTATTGTATTCAGTGATGATTTTTTTTACAGGCGTATCACTCGAAAGGGTAATTGTATATGTTTCAATTCCTTTTTCGAGTGCTTGTTTAAAATATTCGATTGCTTCTATTGTTGGTACGCATATAAATACAGATTTTTTTTGAGCGAAAGATTCACGGATATATGTTTTATAAAAGGAAATGCGTTCTCGTGGTGGTGCTTGAAAAACGAGCTTTTCGATTTTTGGCGCATCAATAATTTCGGTCTTACTTTTTTTTCCTATTTTTTCTAATTTTGTAAATGATACAAGTAATGCTTGCGGAATAATGTGGTGTAAAAGCGCCCCAATCGGTGAAGCAAAATATCGTGCGGTATCATGCGCAGCAGCAAGGAATTCTGGCTGCAGGAATGAAGGCCCTTTTATTTTTGCAATTTTTTTTAACGAAAATGAAGCTTCTTTTAGAGCACCTTTTTCTTTGGACACATCAACAGATTCGGTTACGATTGCATCAATTATTTTGTTGCGGAGAGTGACAGATACAAGGGTTCCGGGTGCAACATCTTTTGTTGAAAAGTAGGAAAGCGTCTCAGTGCGAATGTTTTTTACAAGTGGAATTACAGTAAGTACTCTCATGTGCATACACTACCATAGAGACACATTCAAATACAAAAAAGCACCACGATAGTTTGTGGTGCTTAGTGAACTGTAGTAGCGAGTACAAATTCACTGGAAAGTGCTTTTTTGAATCGTTTTTTTAGAGAAAGTAATTCGGAAAACACTATTGCATCAATCAAAATACAAGACCAAGCATTTGTGGTTTTATGCATTTTAATAAAGAAAAATTCTGAATATGTCTTTGGGGCAAAAAAGACAATTCTTAAATTCTTAACCACTTCATCCTCGATTTGTATTGTTGGCATGATAGTTAGAAATTCCGGAGAATATTCAAGGCGTCTATACTTGCCATTGTGATTTTGGTGCTCAGCAATAATGTTTTGCAAGCCAGTTTCTTCGGTTTTCTTATTCGAGCATATTGGTAAGAGCACTATGTTTTTTCCAGTAATTCTACTCAGTTCGTCTTCAATACTCTTTGTATAACGTATTTCCATTGTAAATGAGCTAGAAATCCATCCTACTACATTTTTGCGGATACGACTAGAGATGAAACTTGTCATGAAAATGGTATACTCTCGTCATCGTTATGTCATTTTTTTCTAAAAAACTTGGTATTGATCTTGGTACCGCGAACACACTTGTCTACGTACCAGGGAAAGGCATCGTTTTAAACGAGCCGTCTGTTGTTGCAATTTCAGAGCAAGATAATACTATTTTGGCAATTGGAAACGAGGCAAAAGAAATGATTGGTAAAACACCAGAAAGTATTATTGCGTATCGTCCGCTTAAAGATGGTGTTATTGCTGATTATAAAGTAACAGAGGCAATGTTGCGTTATTTTATTGGTAAAGCCATGGGCCCGTTTAGTTTTTTTAAGCCTGACGTTATGGTGTCAGTACCTGCTGGCATTACTTCAACAGAACGCCGTGCTGTAGTTGAAGCGACAGTGCGTGCGGGCGCGCGGAACGCCTTTGTTGTTAAAGAGCCAATTCTAGCGGCTATTGGTGCAGGTGTTCCAATCCATGAATCACTTGGTCATATGATCGTAGATATAGGAGGAGGGACAACTGATGTTGCTGTAATTTCACTTGGAGGAATTGTTGCTTCGACTTCTGTAAAATGTGCTGGTGATAAAATTGATGCGGCAATTGCTGATTATATAAAACGTACTTTTAATCTTGCAATAGGCGATAAGACTTCTGAAGAAGTAAAAATCAAAATTGGTGCTGCAGTACCACTTGAAGAAGAACTCACTATGACAATAAAAGGTCGAGATTTTGTGCAAGGATTACCACGCACTGCACAAGTAACAACAAATGAGATAGTTAAGGCAATCGATAAAGAATTAAAAGAAATGGTTAAGGCTATCAAAGACGTACTCCAAGAAACACCACCTGAGCTTGCTGCTGATATTATTGACCAGGGAATAATTATGACGGGTGGGACTTCGCAATTACGAGGGCTTCCGGAACTCGTTTATAGAAAAACTGGTGTTAAGGCACGTCTTGCTGATGATGCGCTCTATTGTGTTGTTCGTGGTACTGGTATTGCGCTTGATCATCTTGAAACATATAAAAAAACAATTATTAGTAAGCGATAGTATTATGACAAATACTATTTCATTTCATGCTACTGTTGTTGAGGGTGATTCGACAGTACTACCGTTACTTGCCGAATACTACAGTAAAAAGTATGGGGTTGTCACACGAGACAATCCAGATTTTTCTGTATTTACAACTTCAATTCTCACTATTGAACATGTTCGTGAAATAACAGTATTGGCGTCTCATGCACCCTTGTCTGACATTCCACGTATGTTTGTGATTGTCGCAGCATTTTTGGCAACTGAAGCACAACATGCATTATTGAAACTTTTTGAAGAACCAAAAACTAATATTCAGTTTGTTTTAGTCACGTCCCGAATCGGTGCGCTTTTGCCGACATTGCGTTCACGGATGCTTTCGCTTGCTATACAAAAAAATAGTATTGAAGTATCACACAAACAAGCGCAACATTTTTTTTCATGTTCAATTAATGAGCGAATTCTATTTATCGCACAATTACTAAAAAAGAAAGAGGTTGAGGAAACAGGTGATATGAAAATAATAGTACTGGGGTTTCTCGACTCACTTGAGTTTGTTGCTCGTACTCTATTTTCACCTTTGCGTACAACAGAGAATTATTATGGCGCGCTTACTGCTATTAGTACGGCGCGAGAGTATATTTTTGATCGAGCACCTTCATATAAACTTCTACTTGAACAGCTTGCTTTGGCATTACCACGTGCATAATTTTATCTTGTACTATTTTCTGTTATACTTCTCGTATGGCGTATAATTTTAATGAATTTAAACAAGCATTAGCTCGAGTTGGTGAGTGGCTTTCAAAAGAATATTCCGGAATCCATACGGGGAGGGCTACACCATCAATTCTTGATGGAATTTCAGTTGAATCATATGGCTCATTTCAACCAATAAAAAATGTTGGAACGATTTCTGTTGAAGATCCAAAAACACTCCGTGTTATCCCTTGGGATAAAGCACTTATTAAAGAAATTGAAAAAGCAATAATGGCAGCAAATCTTGGGTTATCTGTTGCGCCTGATCAGGAGGGCATGCGAGTAATTTTTCCTATGCTTACTACTGAAAATAGGCAAAAGCTTGTTAAAGTTTTGAAAGAAAAACTTGAAGATGCACGCATCTCTGTTCGTAAAGAGCGAGAGTCAGTGCTTAGTGATATGAAAGATGCAGGATTACCTGAAGATGATCTTTTTCGAGCAAAAGAAGAAATGCAAAAATATGTTGATGATGCAAACAAAAATCTTGAAGCAATTTTTAGTAAAAAAGAAGCCGAAGTGATGCAATAATATGCAATAATATATGTCTATTATTATTTTTATTGTTATACTTCTTATCCTTGTAATAGTCCATGAATTTGGTCATTTTATTGTAGCCAAGAAATCTGGTATCCGTGTCGATGAATTTGCTTTCGGATTTCCTCCTCGATTGTTTAGCGTAAAGAAAGGCGAAACAACGTATTCGTTCAATGCTGTGCCATTTGGAGGGTACGTTAAAATTTTTGGTGAAAATCCAGACGAAGAATCTACAAATGGTCCAGATAAGGCGAGGAGTTTTATTCATAAGCCAAAACGAATACAAGCAGCGGTACTTTTTGCTGGGGTATTTTTTAATATATTACTTGCATGGCTTTTGCTCAGTACTGGATTTATGTCTGGGCAACCGACATCTGTTTCAGATAATCCGCTTGTAAAAAATCCGGCACTTACTGTTACTGGCGTTCGGCCAGACTCACCAGCATTACAAGCTGGTTTTGAAGTAGGAGACAAAATACTATCAATACAAGAAAAAGATATGCCACTTTCAGAATTGAAAGATCCATCTCCTGAAACCTTGCGTAATTTTATTGTTGGGCATGGTAACGACACATTATTGGTTACAGTGCTTCGCGCAAAAGAGAATAAAATACTTTCTGTAGTTCCAGAAGTTGTAAGTGAAAGTTCATATCCAACAATAGGTGTTGCACTTGATATGGTTGGGACACTTAAATTACCGTTACACAAAGCATTGATTGAAGGTGCACAACTTACAGCCTCAATTACATGGGGTACAATTAAATCGTTTGGGATGTTGATTACCGGAGCATTTACAGGTAAGGCAAGTATTAATGACGTCACTGGACCGGTTGGGATTGTGGGGGTTGTTGGAGATGCTGCACGATTTGGTTTTGTTTACTTGCTTTCGTTTACTGCCCTAATTTCAATTAATCTTGCAGTGATAAATCTTGTTCCATTTCCTGCGCTTGATGGGGGACGACTACTTTTCCTTCTTATTGAAAAAATTAAAGGTTCAAGAATTTCGCCAAAGATTGCGAATACAGCGAATGCTATTGGCTTTGCACTGTTAATTATTTTAATGCTCGTGATTACTTATCACGACATTGCGAAACTTTTGTAACATTGCACAGGTTGTTTTTTTGTGGTACAATTTATTTACTAAAGCCGTGTGCACGTTTTGTGCCTGAGGGCTTTTTATTTTCAGAATGATGTATGGAAATTAGAAACATTGCGATTATTGCCCATGTTGACCATGGAAAAACTACACTTACTGACGCTTTAATGCGTCAGTGTAATATGGTTGAAGATGGCGTAAGTATGGATTCAAACGATCTTGAAAAAGAGCGTGGTATTACTATTTATGCAAAAAATACCTCAGTCAATTATAAAGGTACAAAAATAAATATTGTTGATACACCAGGACACGCAGATTTTGGCTCTGAAGTTGAGCGTGTACTTCGTGCGATTGATTCTGTCTTGCTTGTTGTAGATGCACAAGAAGGACCAATGCCGCAAACTCGCTTTGTGCTAAAAAAATCTCTCGAGCTTGGCCTTACACCTATTGTTGTTATTAACAAAATTGATAAACCAGCAGCGGATGTCAATCGTGTTCATGATGAAGTACTTGAGTTATTTATTGAACTTGGAGCTAATGATGCCCAGCTAGAATTTAAGACCATATATGCAATTGGTCGTGATGGTGTTGCAATGCGAGCACCTGAAGATCCTCGTGAAAACCTTGTACCGCTCCTTGATTTAATTCTTGAAGAAGTACCTGTTGCATCAAAAAATAGTGATGCACAATTTGCTGCACAAGTGTTTAACTTAGGATACGATAATTTCCTTGGACGACTTGCTATTGTTCGTGTTTATGGTGGCTCTCTTGCTATGGGAAGTCAAATTATTGTTAAAAAAGCAGATGGTACAGCACGAAAGGCAAAAGTAACAAAATTATTTACTTTTGAAGGTTTAAATAAAAAAGAAGTACAAAGTATTTCTGCTGGTGATATTGCGATTATTGCAGGTATTCCAGACGTATTTATCGGAGAAACTGTGATGACTGATGAATCGGTTGCACCATTACCTGCAATTGCTATTGATGAGCCGACAATTTCGCTTGATTTTCTCGTAAATGACTCACCATTTGCTGGTCGTGAAGGAAAATTTGTTACCTCACGTCAAATTCGTGAACGATTAGAGCGTGAACTTGAAATCAATGTTGGATTGAAAGTTGATTTTTCACTCGCAGACGCTTTTAAAGTATATGGTCGTGGTGAACTTCACATATCAGTATTACTTGAAAATATGCGACGCGAAGGATATGAATTACAAGTATCACAACCACATGTTATTGAAAAAGAGATTGACGGTGTTCTTTGTGAGCCATACGAGGAAGTTATTATTGATGTAAAATCAGAAACTGCAAGTCCTGTAATTGAAAAGTTAACTCGTCGTCGTGGCATGATGATGAGTCATTCAGAAAAAGACGGTATTGTTCGTTTGGTATTTGAAATTCCAACACGTGGTTTATTGGGTTATCGTGGTGAATTTATTATTGATACAAAAGGTGAAGGAATATTGTCTTCAAGAGTGGTTGGTTTTCGTCCACATGCAGGCGAGATTAAAGCTCATGAGCTTGGTTCAATGACTTCTATGACTGCAGGGAAGGCTGTTGCATTCTCACTTAATAATTTGCAGGAACGAGGAACTCTTTATATTGAGCATGGGACCGAAGTGTATATTGGTATGGTTGTTGGAAATGTAACCAAGGGTGAAGAAATGGTTGTAAATCCAACAAAAGGAAAGCAGTTAACAAATATGCGTGCTTCAGGATCAGATGATGCAATCTTTCTTAAACCACCATATACGCTTACTATTGAACGGGGACTTGAGATTATGGGTGATGATGAGTATTTAGAAGTTACCCCAAAAAGTGTTCGTTTACGTAAAAAACTGTTGACTGAAACTGAGAGAGCAAAAGCTTCACGAAATGGGGAAAAAACGAAATAAGACAACATATTGTCTAATTTGACAAAAATAATCTATAGTGTAGAATCACCATATAGGCATTTATAACTTTACTAGGACTACATATTTAAAAAATATTGCTTTATGGCACAACTACCATTTAAACCGAAACAGGTCACAAAACGAATACTCTCTCCACTTCAGGATCGAGCGTTTGATGTGATTCTTAACCGTTTTGGTCTCGGTGATGATGTAGAACGAAAAACATTAGAAGCGATCGGTGAAAAATATGGTATTACACGAGAGCGTGTTCGACAAATTGAAAACGCAGCTCTTGCATCGATTCGAAAAGCAGATTCATATAAGGCAGAAAGAGTTGTATTTGATGAACTTACAAAAATTGTAAAAGATCTAGGTGCAATTGTTGAAGAAGAAGAACTTCTTAATCATATAACAAAAGAAAAATCAGCTCAGAATCACATACATTTTTACCTTGTGCTTGGTGATGAGTTTAAAAAGGAGCGTGAAGATGAGCATTTTAAAACTCGATGGATTGTTGATGAAGCAACTTCACGACATGTTCATGATGCACTCAAGCGTCTCTATGCAACATTATCTGATGAAGAACTTATTCCTGAAAGTGAGCTCATTGATCGTTTTCTTGAAGAGCTTCGTGAAGTTGCAGATCATTATCGCAACGAAGAAATTGCGCGACGATGGCTCAAGCTATCAAAAGCAATGTCATCAAATCCACTCGGTGAATGGGGTAAGGCAGATTCACAAAATGTAAAAACTCGAGGAATTAAAGATTATGCATATCTTGTTATGCGCAAACATGGTTCCCCAATGCATTTTCGTGAAGTTGCAAAAGCAATTGAAGAAACATTCGGAAAGAAAACACATGTTGCTACATGTCACAATGAACTCATTAAAGATAGTCGATTCGTACTTGTAGGGCGTGGACAATACGCACTTAAAGAGTGGGGGTATAAACCAGGAGTAGTTCGAGATGTTATACGCGATATTCTCAAAAAAGAAGGTCCACTTTCAAAAGAAGATATTATCGAAAAAGTTTTGAAAGAACGTTTCTTAAAGAAAAATACAATTTTGGTAAATTTACAAAATCCAAAATATTTCAAAAAAAATAAACAAGGATTATATACTGCACTCTAACAAAATCCCCGAAAGGGGATTTTGTCTTTCAACGAGATGCCGTATACTGTATTTGTATGCGTAGAACATTGCAAGGTGGATATGCAGGAGCAATCTTAATGATTGTTGGTTTTATTTTCTTGCTACTACTTGCGGGATATTTTTCTCTTGCAAATAATAAAAATAAATCTAAGCAACCTACGACACCTTCTCCTGTAATATCATCTGAAAATCAGGCAACGAATACTGCTGAGGGTGGGCTTTATGTATCTGCACCAGAAAAAAATGCTGTTGTACGTTTCCCTTTTACGGTTTCCGGAAAAATTATTTCAGGGTGTGGATGGAAAGCAATCGGGGGAGTTGTTGGAACAATGTATATAGAGTCACTTGAGGGTGAGCGTTTAACAGAAGAGTATTCGCTTTCTACGTATGCATCTGGCAATGACACAACACAGTTTTTTCAAAATTTTTTTGTTGCGTATAGTGAACAACCGACTACTGCCTATGGAAGATTAGTTATTAAAAGTAGTGCTACACCGATCAAGAAAATTACACGACAAGTTAATCTTGCCGGCGCTCGCATTCCTTATGGCATCTGTGGAATTTCAGTCGCATCTCCTTCGCAAAATGTAAGAATATTTTCTCCACTTAAAATAACAGGTAATGCATACGGCTGTGGTTGGCAGGCTGTTGGAGGATCATTTGGAAGTGTTGCACTTTTTTCAGATAGTGGTAATCAGCTTTCACCATTTGTTCAACTTACACAAACAGGAAGTTATAATGGTGATACGTGGTTTAAAACAGAATTACCATTCCAGCAAGGACAAGGAAATTCGCTTGGTTATCTATTGTTTGTTAAAATTGGAAGTATGCAAAACGACACACTAAGTACTTACCGTGTGCCAGTTATCTATTAATATGCTCAATGATCTTTATGGGCCATCATTTGTAATAGGTTTAGAAGCAGTGCTCGCTTGGGCGCCACTCTTTGTTCTGATTGTCCTTGGTGGTATTGGGTGGACAATATGGATTCGTTATAAAAGAGAACAATTTATTGAAAGCATAAAATGGTCTTTACTTGAAATACGTATTCCAAAAGAAGTATATAAATCTCCTGCAGCAATGGAGCTTGTGCTAATAAAAGCGCTTCATCAAACGGGTGGTGTTGGTACGTGGTATGCACGTTATTGGCAAGGAAAAGTCTTGCTATGGTCATCATTAGAAATTGTATCAATCGAAGGGAAGATTTATTTTTTCATTCGTACACCAGTACAATTTAAACCTCTTGTTGAATCGCAAATATATGCGCAGTACCCTCAAGCCGAAATAAATGAAATTGATGGAGATTATGCTTATTATTTTCCGCCATATGAAAAAGATGGTAGTTGGAGTTTGTTTGGAAGTGAATTTGTTCTTACAAAACCAGATCCGTTTCCGATTAAAACATATATTGATTATGGGCTTGATAGAAATGCCACAAGTCTTGAAGCGGAACAACAAATTGATCCTATTACAACTATGCTTGAATATTTAGGTTCACTAAAAAAAGGAGAACAAATGTGGATTCAAATTCTTGTTCGCGCACATCAAGCAAAGCGCTATGCAAAAGCTGGGCATTATTTTGAAAAGAGAAAACTAGAAGATATTGCTGAAGAGCAGATTTCTGAAATTTTCAAAAAAGCCAAGTTTAAGGCAGCAGATAAAACAAGCCCATCATCAACAGACCTTTCGAAAGCACAACAGCAAGCAATCGAGGCGATTGAGAGAAATATGGATAAAGTACAATTTGACTGTGGAATACGAGCACTTTATCTTGCTGAAAAGGGAAGTTTTTCGGCTTCAAATATTACAGGGTTAATGTCACTCTTAAAACAATATAATTCTGCAACACTAAATGGATTTAAGCCAAGCAATGCAACAAGTTTTGATTTTCCTTGGCAAGATTTTAATAAAATTAAAGAAACAAAGTTAAAGAAGAAAATATACAATTATTATCGCTTGCGGAGTTATTTTTACGAACCAGCAGAACGAACGCCGTTCGTACTTTCTTCTGAAGAATTGGCAACACTATTTCATTTTCCTGGAAGAGTTTCTGAAACCCCATCATTTAAGCGTATTGAGTCAAAGAAAAGTGAACCACCAGTTAATTTGCCAATGTAGGTATGGAGCAGGATCACTTTATCAATTTTGAATATGGAAAAAAACAAGTAAAACAAACCCGTTTAATTCGACAGATTGTTGTTGGGGCTTGTGCAGTATTTTTTTTACTTATCTATTATTTTTTTATTACTGCACCTCATTCTTTCATATCAAATACTGTGGTATCAATAGAAGAGAATACAGTACTTGCTAAAGTTTCTGATTCATTAAAAAAACAGGGAGTAATACGTTCAACCGTTGTTTTTGAATTTTTAATGATATTACATGGTGGTGAAAAAAAGATTGTACCGGGGGATTATTTTTTTGAGTCTGCTGTACCGGTCTATGTAGTTGCAAATAGAATTCTCGCGCATGATTTCGGTATGCCACAAACAAAAGTTGTGTTGCCTGAGGGTCTAACTAGGGAACAGATGGCAGATATTCTTGCACGCAACTTACCAAAATTTAATAAAGATGAATTTCTCAACTTTACAGCAACCGCAGAAGGATATTTATTTCCAGACACTTATTTCTTTTTTCCTACAGTAACAACGTCAGCTGTAGCAAAAAAACTTTATGATACCTTTGACCAGAAAACAGAAGAACTTCAAAAGCAAGCACGTATGCAGGGAAAGAACTTTAAAGAGGTGGTAATACTTGCATCAATTGTTGAAAAAGAAGCTGCTGGTGATGCAGATCGAAAAATAATTGCAGGTATTTTGCAAAATAGACTTGAAAAAGGAATGAGACTGCAGGCAGATGCAACAGTTGGGTACGTAATACATAAAGGAAGGGAAGAAATTAAGGCCTCTGATTTAAAAATTGATTCACCATATAACACCTATCTCTATAAGGGATTGCCACCTGCGCCTATATCAAATCCTGGTTTACAAGCACTTGAAGCTGTATTGTCACCAGAAAATACCGCATACTTTTATTATATCCATGACAAAACAGGGACTGCCCATTATGCGAAAACTTTTGAAGAACATAAGAAAAATATAGCAACGTATCTCAAATAATAGTTTGACTTATTTAAAAAGCTATGTTATTTTAAAAGAAAAAGAAAGATGGAAGCAGTGCAGACGCAATCATTGGTTGCAGTACGCGCACTGTTCTTGCGGGTACTGTTAACGTTCGTTAAACAAGAGCGAATAGTAAATTTCAAAGACGAAAGTCCAAATTCAACGAAGTTGATATTTCAACTTCAACTTACCTCACAACGTTCATTTAGAATTTTTATTGATCTGGCAAAAAATTCTGATATTCCTTATAAAATTCGAAATGAGCGTAGTTCGTATGTGAATGTTCGTGTAGCGATTTCAATACGTCTTGAAACAGTAAAATGTATGTTCGAGAGGTTCTTAGAGACTCGACGTATTGGGGTTATGCATGAAGATAGGGTGGAGCACGAATTTTTTCCGAAACTCCGCGAGAAGAAAATCATTTACATGTATCAGAAATGTACACATGTGTATGATAAGCGAGGCGCAGATTTCTTTGTAATGATTTACGATAATGCTCGAAACAAAAAGCGAATACCGCTACAGATAAAATCGTCATTGGTGTACAAAGACAAACATCTGAAAAAGTTCCCAGCTATTCCATGTGTTGTTGTGAATGATGCAACAACTTACGAAAGATTTTATGAGGAATTTATGGGCGAGTTGAAGCGATGTGGTTTTATGTAATAAATGGCGCTTGCTAGAAGCGCCATTTTTATTTACTCTTGAGTTTTTATGAATAAAAAGTAAAGTAGCAATAGTGTATGAAAGCGCAGAAAGCCAAAAAAAGGGTATTTGTGGGTATTTCTGGTGGAGTTGATAGCTCTGTAGTTTTGGCGTTGCTAAAAAAGCGTGGCTATGATGTTGTGGGAGTATTTATAAAAACTTGGCAACCAGATTTTATTGAATGTACCTGGCGTGATGATCGTCGTGACGCAATGCGTGTTTGTGCTGTACTCAATGTTCCTTTTTATACACTTGACCTTACTCAAGAATATAAAGAAGGTGTTGCTCACTACATGATAGAAGAATATGCCCGCGGAAGAACACCAAATCCAGATGTAATGTGTAATCGCGAGGTAAAGTTTGGTGGTTTTTTAAAGTTTGCGCTTGCAAATGGTGCTGACTATGTTGCAACAGGACATTATGCAATAGTAAAACAAAAAGGTGAAAAATATATACTTTCTCGAGGCAAGGATACTGGAAAGGATCAATCATATTTTTTGTGGACATTAACAAATAATGAACTTTCTAAAGTGCTTTTTCCGATTGGAGACAAGAAGAAAAGTACAGTCCGAGCGCTTGCAAAGAAATTTAACTTGCCAACAGCATTAAAAAAGGATAGCCAAGGTGTTTGCTTTCTCGGCCCACTTGATATGAAAGAATTTCTTACGCACTATTTGCCTGAGAAAGAAGGTGTTGTTGTTAACGATCAAAATGAAGTGGTAGGAAAGCATACTGGAGCTCATTTATATACCCTAGGAGAACGACATGGTTTTACTATTACAAAAAATTCACCAACAATGGAGCCATATTATATAGTTGCAAGCGATATAGATAAAAATATACTTCCTGTTTCTCATAAAAAACCAGAACAAAGTATCTTTGCAAAAAAAGAATACCTTTTAGAAAAAACAAATTGGATACACACTTTTCCAATACCTACAAAGAAGTATCGAGCACACATTCGATATCACGGTGAACTCTATGAGTGTGTTATTACAAAAGTAGTAGCAGATACTGTCTCAATTGTATTTAAGCAAGCGCTTGTAGTGGCTCCAGGGCAGTCTGTCGTTTTTTATAATGGAACAACCTGTCTTGGTGGTGGGGTTGTGGTTTCGTAATAATTCACATCAAAAAATATAATTGTAGGATAGAATATAAGTATGGATGCATTATTTGGCCCGTCTACTTTGTTGTTTTTAACAAAGCTTGGTATTGCAATGATACTTGGTATGGGGATTGGTATTGAAAGAATTGTTGCACATAAAACTGATGCACTCGTATCTATGGGTTCAGCATTGTTTGTTATTATCTCTGAGCTTGCGCTTAGTGCTTATCGAGGGACTAGCGGTTTAAACCCTTTACAATTAGTTGGTCAAATAGTCTCTGGTATTGGTTTTCTTGGAGCTGGTCTTATTATTTTCAAAGATCAAAAATTAATGGGATTAACTACTGCAACAGGAATATGGGTTTCTGCTGGAATTGGCATGGCTGCAGGGTTTGGATTTTTTAATTTAGCAATACTTTCTACAGTACTCACATTATTTATTTTTGTTGTGTTGTGGTTTGTTGAAGAACGAATTAAAAAAATGCCTCTTGTTCAAAAATCAAATCCAGATGAAGGTGTTACTCCTCTAAAAAATACATCACTGGAAGGCTAAAGGGTAGTGTGGTATAGTTGCCATATTATTCTTTTAAGAGATTGATGATGTTTAAAACTTCTTGGGATCTGACACTTCTATATAAATCTCCAAACGATCCTGCGATAGAAAGAGATATCGCTCGTATTAAAAGTGCATATACTCGTTTCGAAAAAAAATACCGATCGAAACAATATTTACAAAATGACGCACTACTATTAAAAGCACTACAAGAGTATGTGCAACTTGATGCCCTTCCAAACCCTCTTGTTTATTTGCATCTTTTTGGAGACATCGACTCATCAAATTCAACTGTAATTGCAAAACAAACAGCCGTAGCGCAAATATTTACAGCACTAGCGAATTCTATTTTGTTTTTTAGACTTTCGTTGATGTCATTTTCAAAACAAAAACAAAAAGAAATTCTAACAAATAAATTATTTTCAAAATATCATTATTTTTTAAGACAAATTTTTTCTCAGGCTACATATTCTTTAAGCGAGGCCGAGGAGAAGATTCTCAATTTACAATCGTTGCCAGCTCAATCACTGTGGGTGGATGGACAAAGCAAGTTACTTTCTGAGCAAACTATACATTATGGAAAAAAGGAAATTCCAATAAATGAAGCACTTGAAATCATCAAAAACCTGCCAACAAAAAAACGACATCAACTACATTCTCTCGTGATGAAAAAACTTAAAGCAATTAGTAATTTTGCTGAAAGTGAAATTAATGCAATTGTTATAAATAAAAAAATCAGGGATGAGCTTAGAAAGTATAAAAAACCATATAGTCAAACATTATTACAGTATCAAAATGATGAAAAAACTATTGAGGCACTTGTTGAGTCTGTAAAAAAATATTTCCATGTCAGTCATCGTTTTTATTCATTAAAACGGTCGTATGCCAAAGTTAAAACGTTTTCTTATGCAGATAGGTCTGTTGGTATTGGACGAACCACAAAAAAAGTTTCTTTTGATAAGGCCGTACAGATTGTAAGAAATGCATTTCACAAAGTAAATCCTAGATACGAAGAAATTTTTTTACAATATCTTACTAATGGTCAAATTGATGTATACCCAAAAAAAGGTAAACGTGGTGGGGCGTATTGTTGGACAAATTCATCAATGCCAACATTTGTATTACTTAATCATGCAGATACGTTAAATTCTGTTTCAACGCTAGCGCATGAAATGGGGCATGCGATTCATGGTGAGTTTTCTAAATCACAACCTTTGCTTTATCAGGGCCACACCATTTCTGTTGCGGAAGTCGCAAGCACTCTGTTTGAGAATTTTGCTTTTGAAGAGCTATTCAGCTCACTTTCTGAGAGTGATAAAATAATTGCGCTACATGATAGAATTCTTGACGATATACAAACCATTTTCCGCCAAATTGCATTGTTTAATTTTGAAGTTGAGCTTCACGCAACTATTCGCGAGAAAGGTTTTCTTTCAAAAGAGTTAATCGCACAAATGATGAATAAGCATATGGCTTCATATTTGGGTAATACATTTTCACTAACCGAAGAAGATGGATATTTTTTTGTAACTTGGTCACATATTCGTCGATTTTTCTATGTATACTCATATGCATATGGCCAGATCATTTCAAAGGCATTGTATAAAAAATATAAGGAAAATCCTGCTTATATAAGTAAAATTGAGGAATTTCTTAAGGCGGGAGAATCAAAAAGTCCAGAAGAAATATTTAGTTCTATAGGTATAAACACAAAAGATCCTCGCTTTTTTGAAGAAGGCTTAAAAGCTATTGAGGAAGATGTAAAGCGCTTGGAAAAGCTATTAAAAAGTGCTACAAAAAAGAGATAGTTATGCAACGATTATCATCTGCTGATATACGAGAGCGATTTTTAGAGTTTTTTAAGAAGCGGGGACATGCAATCTTGCCGTCTGCTTCTTTAGTGCCTGAGAATGATCCATCAGTACTTTTTAATACTGCTGGAATGCAACCGCTTGTGCCGTATCTTATGGGACAGCCACATCCTCTTGGTAAACGACTTGCTTCGTGTCAAAAATGTGTTCGCACAGGAGATCTT
>CAZRBQ010000004.1:0-21112 GCA_964598385.1 uncultured Candidatus Saccharibacteria bacterium | reverse complement strand
ATCGTACAGCCAAAAGGTATTGATCCAAAATCAGTTATTGCTGATACTGTAAAACGTCAAAAGCTTGAAGAAACTGTGCTTGCAACAGGGCAAGTAACAAGCACTACTGATCTTGCACTTTCATTTAATAGTACTGGTGTTGTGCGAAGTATTAAAGTAAAGGTTGGTGATAAGATAAAAGCAGGGACAATTCTTGCAACACTTGATCAAGCAAGTGCTTACGCGACGCTCCAGCAGGCCCGCGGTGGCCTTCTTGCAGCACAAGCCCGCTTGCGCAAATTGCAAGAGGGCGCGACAAATGAAGAAATTCGAGTTGCTGAGCTTACATTGCAAAGTGCAGTAACTGATCTCGAAAATATAAAAAATCAGCAGGATACTCTTGTCGCAAATGCGCGTCGTGCTTATTTAAATTCAGCTTTGTCTGCTGTAGGTTCACCTTCAAATCCTTCGATAAGCACAACAGCCCCTACTATTTCTGGAGTATATACAAACACAAAGGAAACGATATATACAATTGCAATATATCCATCAAGTAACGGTGGTTCGTGGAGTGCACGTGCAACAAATGGCGTTCTTGGCGGTAGTGGCGTGCTCTCAACTACTGTTCCACAGCAACTCGGGCAAGATGGATTATTTATTGAATTTGGTTCTGGTTTTAATACGAGTGTGACCTCTGAGTGGACAGTTGCAATTCCAAACACACAAGCAAGCACTTTTACTGCAAATTACAACTCGTACCTTGCTGCTCAGCAAACACGAGCAAGTGCAGTTGCAAGTGCTCAAGCAGCAGTTGCAAGTGCTCAAGCAGCACTTGATTTGAAAAAAGCTGCTGCACGAACGTCGGATATCGAGCTTGCGCAAGCAGATGTATATGCTGCAGAAGGTCAGGTGGCAAGCGCCCAGGCGGTATATGAAAATACAATTGTTCGAGCGCCCGCAGATGGAACAATTACACGTATTGCTGTAAAACTTGGTGAGCTTGTTGCACCACAACAAACAATTGTGGTTTTGCAAGATATTGGCAATCTGTATCTTGAAGCATATGTAAATGAGGCAAATATTGCGCGTATTGCAATGGGCCAAACAGTTACTTTTACACTCGATGCTTTTGATCAACAGCAGGAGTTTTCTGGAAAAATTTCAATGATTGATCTTGGCTCAACGCTTATTTCTGGAGTGGTAAATTATAAAATTACAGCAGCGATTGATACTATCGAAGGCATTAAACCCGGTATGACTGCAAATATGACTGTACAAATAAGTCAAAAAGATAATGTATTGGTTATACCATCACGAGCAATTGTTAAGGACGATGCATTTCCGGGTAAAGATTTTGTTCGAGTAATTACGAATTCAAAACGAAAAACATTTGTAAATAAGGAAATAGTAAAAGGAATGGAGGGCGATGCTGGTCTTATTGAGATTCAATCAGGCCTCACTGAAGGAGAAGAGATCGTGGTATTTATTCAGACACAATAGAGAGTATGATGTTGATTGAAATAAAAAATGTAGAAAAAATATATACGAATGAGGGCGTAGCAACTTCAGCACTCAAAGAGATAAATCTCTCAATCAAGGAAGGGGAGTTTGTCGCAATTATGGGGCCGTCAGGTTCTGGGAAATCTACACTCATGCACATCCTTGGTTTTCTTGATCGACCGACAAATGGAGAATATCTTTTTGAGGGGAAAAATGTAGAGAAATTTGATGATGAAAAGCTCGCAGAAATTCGTAATCGTCGAATAGGGTTCGTTTTTCAGTCGTTCAATTTACTTCCTCGAACAAGTGTTCTTGATAATGTGTTGCTTCCACTTTTATATAACCGAAGTGCGAAAAATAAAGAGGAGCGTGCACGAGAAGCACTTGTTTCTGTTGGGCTAGGGCACCGTATCGGTTTTATGTCGAATCAAATCTCTGGAGGGCAAAAGCAACGAGTTGCCATAGCACGTGCACTTGTCAACGACCCCGCTGTTATTTTTGCTGATGAACCAACAGGAAATCTTGACTCAAAATCTGGCGCAACAGTAATGAGTATTTTACAGCGCTTAAATAAGGAAGGCAGAACTATTATTCTTGTGACACATGATCGAGCAACGGCAGAGCATGCAGAACGAATTATTACTATTCGTGACGGTGAACTTGTGGGCGATGAAAAGGTCGCACATAGAAAAATAGCTCACGCTGTCGAGCTCGATCAGTAGCATGGAGTCATTCCTTGGTCAATTGCGATATACGATTGGAGGATTGTTGGCGCGAAAAGGCCGAAGTTTTTTAACTATACTCGGAATTATTATCGGTGTTGCTGGGGTAATAATAATTATTTCACTTGGTACGGGGGCTCAGGCGCTCGTACTTGGGCAAATTACAAAATTAGGTACAAACCTTGTTAATATTCTCCCTGGGAAAAGTAATGAGTCTGGGCCACCCGCATCAGTATTTGGAGTAAAAGTGACGACATTGTCGATGCGTGATGTCGAGGCAATACGAGATCGCTCCCGTGCCCCACATGTGGAGGCAATTACTCCTGTTGTTCAAGGGTCAGTAACTGCGGTTTTTGGCAAACGAAGTATTGATACACAAGTAACAGGTGTTGAAGGAAACTATCCAGCAATTCAAAATGCCCCTGTATCATTGGGTAGGTTTTTTACTGAAGAAGAATCAACAGGAGAACAAAATGTTGCTGTAATTGGAGCAACGGTTCGAGAAGAACTTTTTGGAGATTCAAACCCAATCGGTGAAGTGATTAAGGTTAAAAACGTGCCCTTTAGAATAATAGGTGTACAAGATAATTTAGGAACAGTGTTTTTCCAGGATCTTGATGATCAAATTTTTGTCCCGTTTGGCATAGCACAACGTCAGATCATTGGAATTACCTATTTGCAAAATGCATTAGTAAAAATTAATTCATCTGAAAATATTAAAAGTTCGATCAGCGACATTCAGACAATAAAATTCGTTCCGCCGAAGAGGATGATTTTTCAGTGAGAGATTTAGCTGATGCGTTAAAAATTTTAACATCAATAACTGATGTTTTACGAATGTTTCTTGCGTTAATGGCGGGGATTTCACTCATAGTTGGTGGAATAGGGATTATGAATATCATGCTTGTGACAGTATCTGAGCGAACAAGAGAGATCGGCCTTCGAAAAGCATTAGGAGCAACCCGAAAAACAATTAGAAATCAATTTTTACTTGAAGCGAGCACGCTTACGCTTACAGGTGGAATGCTTGGTGTGGTTGCGGGGGTTATTATTTCGTTCATTATCGCACTTGGTGCTCAAGCATTTGGCTTTGATTGGAAATTTGCAATTTCACCAGTCGCAATCCTCCTTGCTGTCGGTGTGTCGGTTGTTATTGGTGTAACATTTGGTTTATATCCTGCAAACAAAGCATCAAAACTTGATCCAATAGTTGCATTACGCTATGAATAAATTTTATTTTAAACAAGCTATTGCTGGGCTAAAACGAAATCCATCAAGGACACTTTTAACAACACTCGGCATTGTTATAGGTATCGCGACTGTTATTGTTGTGCTTTCCGCTGGCGCTGGATTCAAAAGTTATATTAATGCACAAATCGAAGTATTTGGCTCAAATACTGTAACAATCGAAACGAGAGTACCTGCTACTACTCGTGATAGAGCCCAAGGTGGCGAAGGTGGTGATTCGGCAGGTGTTGCGGTTCCTATTACTACATTAAAACGTAAAGACGTTGAAGATTTAAGTCGGTTGCCAAACGTGCGAGGTGTGTACGGTGCATCAATAGGACAGGCAGTTTCTTCATATAAAAATATAAGTAAGAACGCCTTCCTTTTTGGCGCAGATGCTGAGCGCTTTGTGATTGATAGAGGGGTGATTGCTAGTGGCCGGCCGTATTCATTACAAGAGGATAAAGCAGTTGCACAGGTGGCAGTTCTTGGAAGCAAAATTGCCGAAGATTTTTTTGGAAATGAAAATCCACTAGGCAAGATTATACGCATTGGCTCACTAAACTTTGAAGTGATCGGAGTTTATGCGCCACGTGGAAGTGCTGGTTTTTCGAATGATGATGAGCAGATTTTTATTCCCGCGAGTACGTTACAAAAAAAGATTTTAGGTACTGATTATTATTTTTACCTTGTCGCTTCACTTGATGATAATTCAAAAGCACAGATTACTAAATTATCGATGGAGGATATTTTGCGTCAAAATCATCAGATAAAAGATAGCGCAAAAGATGATTTTGCAATTAATACCCAAGATGAAAATTTAAGCACTTTTGAAACAATTTTATCTGCTACAACGTTTTTACTTATAGCAATTGCAACTATCTCACTTATTGTAGGTGGTGTAGGGGTGATGAATATTATGTATGTAATTGTCACAGAGCGAATTTCTGAAGTCGGATTAAAAAAGGCAATTGGTGCTCGAAACAAGGATGTCTTATATGAATTTTTATATGAAGCAATCATGCTCACACTCCTTGGTGGTATTTTGGGGATAGTTGTAGGAATTGCTGCATCGTATGGTATTGCGCAAATTGCAAACTTGTTTGGGCTTACGTGGGAGTTTAGTGTTCCAATTTCAGGAATACTCATTTCTGTTATTGTTTCTACAGCAATTGGTGTAATTTTTGGTGTATTTCCAGCCCGCAATGCAGAAAAACTTTCCCCAATCGAAGCGTTGCGTTATGAGCCATAATGTAAGAAGTTGATAGTATGTGCGTCATAAGGTTTGTATTACTAATCTAAATTTTACATATGGAAATTTCAACAGATGAACGAAAAGGTTTTTTTATGGGTCTTCGCGTGGTGATGATTGTGCTTGCAGCTTTTTTATTTATTAAAGGAGTAGGTGAATTAAAAGCGATTCGCTATATTGGAAGTTCTTCTGATACTGCAGCAACAATTACAGTACAGGGAAGTGGTGAAGTGTTTGCGGTGGCTGACGTAGCAGAAATAACATATTCTGTTGAAACACAAGGTGCTACTGTTGCAGAGGCGCAGACAAGTGTTACAAAAAAAATAAGTTCGAGCTTAGCAGCACTTCGTGAAAAAGGCGTGCTTGATAAAGATATTCGCACCGAAAATTACTCTTCATATCCAGTCTATGAATATGATAGAGCACTATGTACAACAGCAAGCTGTCCACCTACAAAGGCGCCAAAAATTGTTGGTTATACTGTCAGTCAAACTGTTGTAGTAAAAGTACGTGATACAAATCGAACAGGTGAAATTTTGCAAGTCCTTGGCGACAATAAGGTAACATCAATTTCAGGTCCAAATTTTACCATTGATGATCCAGATGCACTTTCAGCAGAAGCGCGAAAAAAGGCAATTGCTGATGCTGAGACAAAAGCAAAGGCACTTGCAAAGGATCTTGGTGTTACGCTTGTCCGCATTACCTCATTCCAAGAATCAAACGGTAGTCTTCCTCAATATTATGCAATGGTAAAAGCAGATAGCGCTTCTGGCGCACCAGTGCCAGAGCTACCAAAGGGAGAGAATAAAATTAGTTCAAGTGTTACAATCACTTACGAAATTAAATAAGAGTAAGTCAAACACCTCCAGATAGGAGGTGTTTGACTTTTTAGGGAGTATTAGGTACTATACGCCTAATGCCCCGACGGGCGTTTTTAATTACCTAACCATATTCCTATGTCTCAACTCTCAAATTATATTCAAGAAACTCGCGCTGAATTTAAGCATGTAAATTGGCCAACACGAAGACAGACTATCGTGTTTACGGTTCTTGTTGTTGTGATCTCAGGTGTCATTGCATACCTTTTGGGATTTTTTGATTATCTTTTTGTAAAAGTATTAGGAACGCTTCTTACTCGTTAATATACTTAGTCTATGGCAAAACAAGAAACACAAGGAAAGCGAAATTGGTATGCAATTCATACCTATGCAGGATATGAAAATGCGGTACTTCGAAATCTAAAACAACGTATTGATTCACTAGGTATGCAGGATAAGATTTTTAATGTTATCGTGCCAACTGAAAAGAAAATAAAAATTAAAGGTGGTAAACGTAGCGAAGTAGAAGAGAAAATTTATCCTGGTTATGTACTTGTTGATATGATTGTAACTGATGATTCATGGTATGTTGTTCGAAATACTCCACGAGTTACAGGTTTTGTTGGTGCTGGAGTCAATCCTGTACCGTTAAATCAAGAAGAAATTGATTTTCTCTTTTCACGTATGCAGGGAGGTGAACAGGTTAAACATGCAATTGATCTTGAAATTGGTGAGACAGTGATGATTACTGACGGACCATTTAAGGATCTTGAGGGTAAGGTTTCTGAAGTTGACATGGAACGTGGAAAAATTAAAGTACTTGTCTCAATGTTTGGTCGCGAGACTCCTGTGGAACTCGATTTCTTGCAAATTAAAAAGATATAAAAAACCGCCAGTTGGCGGTTTTTTATATTATTGACTACAGGTAAAAAATGCGTTACTATGATGCCGTTACGCGTGTTCTGCTTCAGGGTTTCTGGTTACCCGAAATATCAGAATTGTTACTAAATACTAGTCTATGGCAAAAAAAATAACAAAAACACTTAAACTTATGGTGCAGGCTGGAAAAGCAACTCCTGCTCCACCACTAGGTCCTGCACTTGGTCAGGCGGGTGTAAATATTGGTGACTTTGTAAATAAATTTAACACAGCAACAAAAGAACTTTCTGGGACTGTATCAGTTGTTCTTACCGTGTTTGAAGATCGAAGTTACGACTTCGTATTAAAATCTCCACCAGTTTCAAGCTTGCTTTTTAAAGCAGCAGGTATTGAAAAGGGTTCTGGTAAACCAAATACATCAAAGGTAGGTAAAATTACAAAAGCACAGCTTGAAGAAATTGCTAAAATAAAAATGCCTGATTTAAATGCGAAAGATCTCGAGGGTGCGATGCGTATCGTTGAAGGATCAGCACGACAAGCAGGAATTGAAGTTAAAGGATAAAAAAATACCCGAGAGGGTATTTTTTTTATAAAAGGGCATCAAGTTTTTTCTTAAAATCACTGAGGCTTCCATTGTTTTGTAAGACGATAGAAGCTGTGGCTACTATGGCATCAATATCTTTTTCTGTTTCTGCAGTATCTTGTGTAAGAAATTTTTTCCAAGATACTGATGCATCACCCGCGTTTTGTTTTCTTTTCTTAAGTCGTTCAAAACGGATTTTTTCTGATGATTCAAGTCCGATAAGAGAAAAATGTGGCAAGGTTTTTAAAAGACCATAGTCACTTTTCCGTCGTATTCCATCGATAAGAATGATACTTTTTTTACTTGCAAGAGCATCATTTAAGACAATCTGTGAAAAAATATCTTGACCAAACTCATCACGTAATAGTTTTGATAATTTTTGTAGATTTTCTCTTGTTTGAGGTATATAAAGTCGTTGTAAACTATCCCGTAACGATTGCGAAAACATAACAATATCTGCGTCGTGTTTTTTAGCTAAATAAGATACAGCAACACCTTTTCCAGAACATATTTTTCCTACGAAACCAAGAATGATTTGTTTTTTCTTTTGTAGTTTATTTTTGTTGGGCATATGTTTCTACTGTTTCATCAAAAAATGTAATTGGAATACCAACTTCTTGAAACATCCTTTCGCTCTCACTTCCTGCGTGATATCGTTTTTCGCACACGATTCGAGTAATACCTGCGTTAATAATAATTTTTGCGCAGGTTGTGCACGGTGTCATTTTACAGTACAGTGTTGCATTTTCAATCGGCACTCCTAGTTTGGCAGCTTGCGCAATCGCATTTTGTTCTGCGTGTGTGGTGCGGACACAATGCATGGTTTCACTCCCGTCTTCGTGTCGAACTGTTTTCATTTGATGTCCAATTTCATCACAGTGTGCCATGCCTTTTGGTGAGCCAACATATCCAGTCACTAAAATTTGTTTATTGCGTGCAATAACACACCCCGAACGACCTCGGTCGCAGGTTGCTCGCCCTGCAACTGCCTTAGCTATATCCATAAAATATTCATCCCAGCTTGGTCGAGTATGTGTTTCCATGTCTTAAAGTATACAAAATTGAACAATAAACGACTATTTGACGTATAAAAAAAATTATTCAATAAAAAACCGGCCTAAAGGCCGGTAGAAATTCGTTCATAGAGGCGAAATAAATACTCGTACTTGTGTTTCTGGTCAACTGCATTTGGAATTTCATCCTTAAGACGCCATACTCGGTCATCAATTTCAGGAAAAAAAACATCGCCGTGTACTTCTGCTCGAACCCGAGTAATATACATTCGCTCAACAAAATAGCGCGGGTGAGCGAGGGCAAGCGTGTAGATTTGTTCCCCGCCGATAATAATCGGATCAAGGTGAAGATATTCAGATACACGGTATGCGTCCTCAAGAGACCGTACAAACCTTACATGATCTACACTTTGTGTTAGATCGGGATTTCGAGTGATAACAATGTGTGGCCGTTTGGGGAGTATTCCAGGCAACGAATCAAAGGTTTTTCGACCCATTATCATTGCTTTACCAACGGTGAGCGCCTTGAATCGTTTAAGGTCATTTGGAAGATGCCATGGTAACTTGTTCTCTTTTCCAAGAACGCGATTGTTTCCAACCGCTGCGATAAGTTCGATCATGGTGAAGGTTTTGATGGTGAAATTAAAAAGAGCCTGTGCTAAGTATAGCGCAGGCCCGTAAAATTATACAGCAATGGGTGCTTTAATCGCCGGATGAGGATTGTAATTTTCCAACGTAAAATCATCAAAGGTGAAATCAAAGATGTGTTTTACCTTCGGGTTGATTAGCAGTGTTGGCATTGGGCGGAGATCATTCATTCGAGTGAGTTGTTTTTCAACCTGCTCGAAATGGTTTTTGTAGATATGTGTGTCACCGCCGACCCAGACAAATTCGCCTGGTTTGTAGCCCGTCACTTGCGCAATCATCATTGTGAGAAGTGCGTACGATGCAATATTGAATGGTACACCAAGAAATGTATCGCAACTTCGTTGGTAGAGTTGGCAGGAAAGCTTGCCATTAGCAATATAAAATTGAAATAGGCAATGGCAGGGAGGGAGCTTCATTTTGCCAATATCTTCAACTTTCCATGCGCTGACGATTAGTCGGCGTGAATCTGGACTCGTTTTTATCATTTTGATGACGTCGGTTATCTGATCGTAGATTTTTCCGTCAGCTCCTTGCCATTTTCGCCACTGACTTCCGTAGACAGGACCAAGGTCGCCATTGTTATCAGCCCATTCATCCCAGATCGTAACTCCATTTTCTTTGAGAAACTTAATATTTGTTTCTCCCATCAAAAACCATAAAAGTTCGTAAATTATTGATTTGAGATGTATTTTTTTTGTTGTAAGAAGCGGAAAACCTTTTTCAAGGTCAAACCGCATTTGGTAACCGAAAACACTTCGAGTACCAACACCTGTCCTGTCGGTCTTATCAACACCATTATTCATAATGTGTTTGAGAAGATCTCCGTAGATAGTATCTACATGGAAGCTCGGGTAATTTTTTTCTGTATTCATCTTGTTTAGTTTTTAAATTCTGGTCTCACTATATAGTTTCTATGGTTAGAGTCAATAGATTGACAGCAGTAAATGATATAGATACTCTTAGTAAAATGTAACTTGAAAAACATGAAAAAAGGCACTCTTATTGTGATAGATGGTTCAGATGGTTCTGGAAAAACAACACAGGTTAAAAGAATTTTAAATCGTTTACGCAAAGAAGGTAAAAAAGTTCGCACGGTTGATTTTCCTATGTATTATAAAAATTTTTTTGGAAGATTTATCGGAGAATGTTTGCGTGATAAAAAATACAACTTTTTAGCGACTCATGCGAAAATTGCTTCAGTACTTTATGCCGTAGATAGATGGGAGACAAAAGAAAAAATTGAGAAGTGGCTTTCTGATGGTTGTATTGTAATTGCTAATCGTTACGTAAGTTCAAATCAAATTCATCAAGCGGGGAAATTAAAAAATATTCGTGAGCGTAGAGAATTTTTGAAATGGCTTGACACTATGGAATATGGAGTGTTTGGCTTGCCAAGACCCACGCTCGTACTTTATCTCTCGGTTCCAGTAAAACTTTTACAGGAGTTAATCAAGCATCGAGATAAACTTCAACAACGAAAGTATTTACGTAAGAAAAAAGATGTTCACGAATCAAGTCTTTCGTTTCTTGAAAACTCAAGAAAAAGTGCCCTTAAGCTTGTTGGAGAGCTTAATAATTTTGTGAAAATTGAATGCTCATCATCCGGTGTTTTGTATTCAAAGAAAATAATTCACGAAAAGGTTTATTCGGAAATAATAAAAGTCCTCAAATGAGGACTTTTTTCTTTATTGGTTTTTGGGTAGACTAGCCTTATGGATATTAAAATAAAACGATTGCACCCAGAGGCAAAATTACCTTCGTATGCTCATTTTGGGGATGTAGGTCTTGATCTGTATTGTCTTGAGACTTTTTCAATCGCACCTGGAGAGCATCGAATTATTTATCATGGCTTTTCGCTTGAATTTCCAGAAGGATATGCAGGAATAATAAAAGACAAAAGTAGTATTGCAAAAGCTGGGATGAAAGTAATGGGCGGGGTGTATGACGCTGGTTTTCGTGGTGAGTATAATACGCATCTTGTAAACTTGGGTAGTGAAACATATACTTTTTCAAAAGGTGATAAAACAAGTCAATTAATACTTTTTCCTGTAGCACGTGCAACAATTAAGGAGGTTGATACGCTTTCAGAATCCTCGCGAGGTGAAGGAAAATTTGGGTCGACAGGAAAACAATAGACTTTTTGTTTTGCCCCCTGTCTGCTAGACTGCCTGTATGGTTACTGAAATGCTAAGTAAGGCATTAAGAGAAGTCTTCACAAGCGCTGGCATCACAGCAGAGGTTGTTTCTGTTGTTCGAACACAAGTATCATCACATGGTGATTTTGCTTCGAATGTAGCAATGGTATATGCAAAAAATATTGGAAGAAATCCAGTTGAGTTTGCAACAACGTTAGTTCAAGAACTTGAAAAAAAACAATTATCTTTTATTAAAAAAATTGAGGTTGCACCACCAGGATTTATAAATTTTTTTCTTGAAGATACGTATTTTATTAAAAAAATTGATGAAATTTTAAAACATGAAAAGGAGTACGGTTCAAATGCACTTAAAAAAGATAAAAAAATTCTCATAGAATATACAGACCCAAACCCTTTTAAACCATTTCATATTGGACACTTAATGACAAATGCAATAGGAGAGTCACTTGCACGCATCTTGTCATTTTCTGGCGCAACAGTAATTCGTGCAAATTACCAAGGAGATATTGGGCCACACGTAGCGAAAGCTTTGTATGGACTTTTGCATACACCCCCAGACAAAACACTTTCTGTTGAAGCACAGGCGCAATTTATTGGTGAATGCTATGCCTATGGATCACAATCCTATGAAAATGATGCAAAAGCAAAACTAGAAATTGAAGCAATAAATAAATCACTCTATGAAAAAAGTAATCAAGAATTACAAGAACTTTATTTATGGGGAAGAGAAGTAACCCTTGAAGCATTTGAGACGATATATAACATTTTAGGTACAGCGTTTGATGTTTATTATTTTGAAAGTGAAATGGCTCCGAAGGGAAGTGCTATTGTGCGAGCAAATATTGGCACCGTATTTACCGAGAGCGAAGGCGCGCTTGTTTTTCATGCTGAAGAAATTAATCCAAAATTACATACAAGAGTTTTTATTAATTCTCATGGACTGCCAACGTATGAAGCAAAAGAGCTTGGATTAACAAAAACTAAATTCGATACTATTAATCCCGATATATCAATTACTGTTACTGCAAATGAGCAAATGGAGTATATGCGTGTTGTAACCGAAGCACTTAGAGTGCTTTACCCTGACATCGCTTCACGTATGGTGCATATTTCCCACGGCATGATGCGTTTTGCGAGTGGAAAAATGAGTTCACGAAAAGGTAATGTTGTAACAGGTGTGGCGCTTCTTGAGCAGATGCGTGAGTATGTTCGTGAGAAAATAAAGGATTCTAGCGAATTGATTTCTCAGGCGTCGCTCGTAGATGCAGTTGCTGTTTCTGCTATAAAATATTCGATTATTCGACAAGCACTTGGTCATGATATTATTTTTGACTTTGAAACATCTGTTTCTTTTGAGGGGGATTCAGGCCCATATATTCAGTACACCTATGCGAGAACCGCGTCCATTCTCGCGAAAGCAGGTGAGGTGGGAATAGAACCTTCGGTTGAAAATAAAATAATCACTACCGGTGATCTTGAGCGACAGCTGGATCGTTTTCCTGATGTTGTAAGGCTGGCTTCAATTGAACACGCGCCACATCATATTGCTACTTATCTTATTGAACTCTCGCGGGCATTTAATGCATACTACGCAGAAACACGGATAGTTGAAAAAGATAACGATGAATCATCATACCGGATTGCTTTAACAAAAGCCTGCAATACTGTTCTCGCACAAGGACTATACCTTCTTGGTATTAAAGCGCCAGAAAAA
The DNA here is from genome assembly GCA_964598385.1 of uncultured Candidatus Saccharibacteria bacterium. Classification (GTDB taxonomy): domain Bacteria; phylum Patescibacteriota; class Minisyncoccia; order Phycocordibacterales; family UBA9973; genus CALRHK01. The sequence goes on along the minus strand of CAZRBQ010000004.1, from coordinate 8,621 downwards.
ATGTAGGATTGTTTTTAAATTCTAAAAAACGTATAGTTTAGAAAAACCGCACATGAAAATAAAATTTCCTTACGATAGAACAACTGTTTCTGTCGTGGACGTCCCGGATAATTACAGATTATATTTTGGGCTATTTCATGAAAGAAACCCATATTTAGATAATCAAGTACTGTTTGATGGAGTAAAAGATTTTGTGAATGAATTATTACGCAAACGAAAGATTACTCCTGAAACGTTGTCGTATGGTGTATTTGAAAAAATGCATACTAACGCATGTGTTGAAGTTCGGAGGAAATGTCTCTCATCTCTGTTGCGAGATCAAAGAGCAATAACACAATGGTTCCATGAAATTTACCCTTTGGTTTTGGCAAGAGTTTCGAAACGTTGCCCGCGCCATGGAGAGTGTGAAAAGTGTCCTGTTGTTGAGGATTGTGTCAAGCGGAGATTTAAAGAACATTTTAGTAAATGCTATCCTACGGTAACGATAGTAAATGTAATGTAGCGTGAGGTGCCCACAGGGCACCTTTTTTATTTTTTATAGTTTTTTGTACTTATAGATAAGATATGTCACAAACTAATAAAACTTTTGTTGCCCTGGGAGTACTCGGAAGCCTTTTATTATTAGTAATAATTTTTGGAAGTGGAACATTTTCAAAATTTGTAAAAGGTCAATTTGCTAAGGTGTTGTATGAAGAAACAATTCAAAATGTTTCTGTAGAAAAATACAGCGACAACGCTGTAGTTATAACGTGGGAGACAGAACGACCAACTACGAGTCAGGTATTGTATGCCCCTGTAGGGAAAAAGGAATATCAAAAAACTGAAATCCCGAAAGATGAAGTTGTAGGAAAAGAATTTGGATCTCGCACACACAAAGTATTGATAGAAAATCTTGACCCTAAAATAGAGTATCAATTTTATGTTTCCTCGTGTGATGAATCAAATATGTGTGGTGTTAGCAGGGAAGGAACGTTGAGTGTTGATAAAGGAATTATCGTTAGTCCATTTTCACCAAGTAGTGATACAACACCACCAACTCAAGCAAACAGTGTTGAGGTAGTTCAGATTACAACAACAACCGCTCGAATAGAATGGGGTCCGGCAACAGATGATACTGATTCTCAATCGGATATTTTTTATGAAATCCAATCACAAACTGCTTGTGGTGGGGTGTGCGGTATTACAAGTTCAGGTACATTACATTTTGTTGTTTCAAATTTAACACCAGGAACAACGTATAGTGATTTTTATATTTTTGCAAGAGACCTTTCTAATAATGTTTCTGCTCCAACCCCAAATATAAGTTTTGATACCGATGTTGATCGTAATCCTCCAACACCACCAGCAAATCTTGTTTCTCCTGCAAAAACAGCAACAACCGTATCACTTTCTTGGGATCCCTCTACGGATGATTCAGCAGTAAGTGGCTATCAGGTGTATCTTGGTGGTCAGATATATACACCAACCGCCATCACTGGAACAACCTATACTGTAACAGGGTTAACGCCTGGAACATCGTATCAGTTTAGTGTTCGTTCAATTGATATCGCCTCAAATACTTCTGCGCTCTCGAGCATACTTTCTGTTACAACAAACAGCGCCGGACTTACCGTGTCAAACGTCACATCAAGTGGATGGTCCGGTATCTCGCGCACTATTTCGTGGACTTCAAGTGCGCCTGCAACTTCACAAGTGATTTACGATACAGTATCTCATGCTACGGGAGGTGTTTATCCCTATGCAACAACAGCAACAACAAACTTGGTTACGTCACATTCTGTTGTTATTGATAATCTGCAATCTGGCGCTACATACTATTACAAGGTTCGCTCGGTTGATAGTCTTGGGAATTCAGTGTATTCGTCAGAACAATCATTCACCACTCCAACTTGCGCAAATGCTCCGGACACACTTTATCCATTTCCTTTACAGATGTGGGTTTGGAAAGATAATGATAAGATTATTGATCCTGCAACTCAAGCCTATGCAGATTTCTTTAGTTTTATAAACTCACATAATATTCAGGTCGTTTACTTATATTTACCTGTTTCATTCTTCGGAAATAGTACAAAAGTTGCAAATCTAAAAACATTCTTAAATACAGCTCGAGATCAATATTGTCTTGGTGTTGAAGCGCTTGATGGAGAAGCAAGTTGGGTAGCTATGCCAGGGAATCCATATTTTACTTCTGGGCCTACAACGAATGCCGCAACAACTTGGGCAGCACAAATTGTAAGTTTTAATAATAGTATTACAGGAAATAATGCAAAATTAATTGGATTACAGTATGACGTGGAACCCTATTTGTTAAGTGCAGCAAGAGGGTATGTAGATGGAACAGGTGCTCCGCTATATAATCCTGAGTGGAGTGATACTGATATTGTTGCTAAACAAAAAATATCAAACGCATTTCTCGATATGATGCAAGCGATACGTGCAGTTGTTGCTGGAAGTGGACTTATTCTTGATGAGGCACCACCTCGTTGGTTCGACACTGCAACAGGGCTTACTGATGCTGATTTTATCCGTACTCCAAATGGTACAGGAAGTATTACTGGCAAATCAGTAATGAAGCATTTGCTTGATATTGTCGATACAATGACTGTTCAGGATTATGTTGTTACAGGGGTAGCAATATATAACGATGGACGAAATGAGCTTGACTACGCAATTACTCTAGGCAAAAAAATAAGGCTTGGTATTGAAACTGAAGTTGGGTATGGAGCTACAACATCATTTGGCGATGTTCCGGGTATTACATGTGCTGCAATGATGGCAGAACTCAGTGATGCGTATTCACGTATTATATCGGGTAATCGTGCTCGAGGATTTGAAGGGTTCGGCATTGAACATTACAAAGGTTCAAACAACACACCTGCCGCGTATTCAGCACTTTGTCCATAGCAGAGCCCCTTTGGGGCAGGTTTTGTTGCTAAAATGAAATTCTTGTGTAGGATAAGGAGAGAGCGATGAAGAGGCAATCACCTCGGAGCTCCAGAAAGAAAGCTTTAGCAAGTAGATTCTGGCGGGTAAGCCCGATAACGCTGTAATGAAGTCCGAGGAATCGGAAAAACAAGGTGGTACCACGAGAAACTCGTCCTTGTGTTGCATGACTATTCATGTTGCACGTGGACGAGTTTTATTTTTAATAATCTAATGTATGAATCAAGACCAAGTAGAAAAAGAAAAAAGTCAGGCTGCTCTTCGTGAAGAAGCGGTATTGTTATATTGGCAGGAAAAAAATATTTTTGAGAAATCCTTGCAAAAAAATAAAGGCGGCAAAGAATTTGTTTTTTACGAGGGTCCTCCAACTGCAAATGCTAAACCTGCGCTACATCATCTTGAAGCTCGTGCTTTTAAAGATGTTATACCTCGCTATAAAACAATGCGTGGATATCATGTTGCACGCCGAGCAGGATGGGATACACACGGCCTACCAGTAGAACTCCAAATCGAAAAAAAGCTCGGTTTGACTTCCAAAAAAGAAATTGAAGCCTATGGAGTTGCTAAGTTCAATAAAGAATGTAAAGAAAGTGTTTTTGAATATATTGGTGACTGGGAGAAATTTACTGATCGAATTGGATATTGGGTTGATAAAAAAACCGCATACTATACCTTTGATGCATCATATGTTGAATCTCTTTGGAGTATTGTTGGGCACGTGAATAAGCGAGGACTTATATATAAGGATTACAAAGTTGTTCCTTGGTGTTCACGATGCGGTACTGGTCTTTCTTCACACGAGCTTGCGCAAGGATATCAGGATGTAAAAGATTTGTCGGTGTATGTAAAGTTTAAATTAAGTGATTTTCCAAATGCGTATTTTCTCGTTTGGACAACAACGCCATGGACGCTCCCAGGAAATGTTGCCTTGGCTGTGGGGGAATCAATTATCTATGTTGAAGTAAAAGTTGGTGAAGAAATTTTTGTTTTAGCAAAAGAACGATTAACATCCCTTGTTGAGTCGTATGAAATAATTGCCGAGCATACAGGAAAAGAAATGGTTGGCATGCGTTACGAACCACTATTTACTGAAATCAGAGATCATCTTGAAGTATCAAAACTACAGAAAGAACATTTCGCAAATCATAAGAATGGATGGAAGGTATATACTGCACCGTTTGTGACAACTCTTGATGGAACAGGTATCGTTCATATTGCACCGATGTATGGTGCTGATGATTTTGTGCTTGCAAACACAGCTGATTTACCAAAAGTTCACACAGTAGATGAAACCGGTCATTTTATAAACGGAGTTACACCAGACTTTTTACAAGGAAGATTTGTAAAAAATGAAGATGTTGCGATAGATATTATTAAGCATCTTGCGCATACCGGAATGCTTTTCAAGAAAGAAAAGCACGAACATTCATATCCGCATTGTTGGAGATGTAAAACTCCGTTACTGTACTACGCTCGCGACTCATGGTATATCGCAATGTCGAAAATAAAAGATAAGCTTCTCGCTGAAAATAAAAAAATACATTGGGAGCCACGTCATATCCAAGAGGGGCGTTTTGGTGAGTGGCTTCGTAACCTTAATGATTGGGCAATTTCACGTGAGCGATATTGGGGAACACCACTGCCTGTTTGGACGGCATTAGACGGTGAAATGATTTTTGTTGATTCTTATAAAACATTGCGAGGTTATACAAAAAAATCCGGTAATACGTATCTTGTAATGCGACATGGTGAGACAGAAGGTAATCGTGAGGGGATTATTGCTGATGATCCTGGTGAAAATGGTATTTTGACAGAAGAGGGAAAAAAAGTATTGATCGCGCAAGCCCGTAAATTGCAAGGTGAGGTTGATTATATTTTTTATTCTCCTTTTTCTCGAACAATGGAAAGTGCCCAGATTGTCGCAAGGGAACTTGGTTTGAGTAATGAGTCTATGATTGCTGATGATCGTCTTGTCGAGATGAATCTAGGGCCTACGTATAATGGCAAGCGCTGGGAGGACTATCATGTAGAGTATCCAAAAGTGGTAGAGAATTTTGATCGTGCGCCAGAAGGTGGTGAATCATATGCTCATGTTCGAACTCGTGTTCTCTCGTTTCTATTTGATATTGAAAAACAATATTCAAATAAACGCATTTTAATTGTTACACACGGAGCACCTGCATGGCTTATGATGACAGGGGCAGAGTGGTTGAGTAAAGAGGAAACGCTTAGCGCGATTCGTGATATTCCCGGATTTCATTACTTTAAGAATGCTGAAATAAAAAAATGTGATTTTGTCCCTTTCCCACACAATGAATTTTTTGAACTTGATCCTCATCGACCATATATTGATTCAGTGGTGCTTGAAAAAGGCGGTAAAGAATTTCATCGGGTAAAAGAGGTTATGGATGTCTGGTTTGACTCAGGAGCAATGCCTTTTGCACAAGAACATTATCCGTTTAACACAAAAAGTACTTTTTCTCCTCAAAAAAAATTATTAACGTCACAAGTTGGCTACCCGGCAGATTTTATTTCAGAAGCAATTGATCAAACTCGCGGATGGTTCTATACACTTCTTGCAGTCGGTACACTTATGGACTGTGGAACACCATACAAAAATGTAATTTGTCTGGGACATCTTCTCGATAAAGATGGTAAAAAAATGTCAAAATCCATTGGCAATATTGTTGATCCTTGGGAACAAATGGAGAAATATGGTGTTGATGTTTTACGTCTTTGGATGTTCTCAATTAATCAGCCGGGGGAAGGGAAAAATTACGATGAAGCTGTTGTTCGCGAACTCGCAAGTAAAACACTCGGACTTGTTTATAATGTGCTTGCCTTTTATGAGCTTTATCGAAATAAGAATAATGAAAAAGAATATAACACTTCATCGCATGTGCTTGACCAGTGGATTTTAGAGCGACTTGCAGAACTTATTAGAGAATGTACATCAAATCTTGATGAGTATCGTCTGCTTGAGCCCGTTCGAGCCATCCGAGATTTTATTAGCGACCTTTCTACATGGTATCTTCGCCGATCGCGTGAACGAATTAAAGATGGTGATAGTGATGCAAAACAAACACTTTATTATGTGCTTAAAACACTTGCGCAAATTATGGCACCTTTTGCACCTTTTGCAGCAGAAGATATATGGCAGAAACTTAGAAGTAGTAATGATGAAGAATCGGTGCATCTTTCATTATGGCCAGAAGCTAAACTATCAACCACAGATGGTATAGTTACAATGAATACCGTTCGCGAATTAGCTACAAAAGGTAATGCGTTAAGAAAAAAAGCAGGTATCCCTGTGCGACAACCACTTGCAACTTTTTTTGTAACTGACGATATATCATTGGAATATAAAAAATTGTTGTGTGATGAGTTGAATGTAAAAAATATTGAAAAGGGTACGGAGATTGCTTTTGATGAAACAATTACAGATGAATTGAAAAAAGAAGGTGATTACAGAGAGTTTTTGCGAGAGGTTCAGGATCTAAGAAAGGCAGAAGGTTTATCACCTTCTGATAGTATTGTCCTAGCCGTACCAGAACAATATAAAACAGTCGTTGCAGACATGATTGATGATTTTAAAGTTGTAGTGGGTGTAAAAGAAATTGTATTTAGTAGTGAAATAAAAAAGATTGAAATAAAAAAATAACCGTGTCTACGTGTGTTATCACAACTAAAGTTTTTCCGTTTACTATAGAGTATTTTGCAGCAGTATATGCAAAAGAAGAGTTACTGCGATTGTTGGGTAAGGAAACAAAAATTATCCTTAATAGCCAAATAGACTTTGTTATTCCAAATGAGATTCTAAATAGCTTACCAAAAAGCACCGATACTCTTCTTGAGAATTCTAATGAGGTAATAGAAATAAAAAAAGTAAAAGAATCTTGTATACTCCCTCTTATATGGCAGGAATGGAAGCAAAATAATTTAGATCAAAGGATTTCAGGGGTTCTTGCTCGGTTACTTATCTTCGCACTTTATGTGAAAGCAGGGAATACTTTGCCAGCAAATGACGATGAGTATTTTATGTTTCAAGAACTTAGACAGATAGTAGGAACATTCGCTAAGCAATTAGAGTTATAAATTGAGTAATGGCGCATCATATTTATCACACAACAGCACTTATTCTTTTAACAAAAGAACGAGGGGAAGCAAATAAGAGAGTCACACTTTTAACACGTGAATTAGGTTTGGTGCATGCCATTGCACAGGGTATTCGCTATGAAAAATCGAAATTGCGTTTTGCACTTCAGGAGCTTTCACTTGCAAGAGTTGATTTGGTTCGTGGTCGTGATGTATGGAGGATAACAAGTGCACAATCAATACATTCATTTGCTAGCGAGTGTTTGGTCGCACAAAAGAAAAATACCACTGAACGTGTTATTGGAACTATATTACGTTTTTATCTTGGTGAAGATGTTCACGAGACTGTTTTTGATCTTGTACTCAGATTTCTTCAGGCGATGGAAGAAGAAATGGAAAAAGAAAATTATATTTCTCACGAGGTCTACACGCTTTTTCGTGTTCTTTGCGAGCTTGGATACTGTACTGTTCCAAATAGTGCTCGACAGTACGAGGACAATTTTTCTCATGCTGGAATAGCAATACCAGAAACTATACGTACACAAATGATTCTCGAAATTAACCGCGCCTTTAAAGAGAGTCATTTATAGCGTGTTATACTCAAAGGTATGGAAGATGAGTCAAATAATAAAAGTAAAATTGACGATGTACGCAAACGCCTTTATATCAAAGAAGATACTGCAGTAACACGCAGGAGATTTGGGGTACTTCATAAAAGAGAAACAGTTGCGCCTACTGAGTGGGCAAAAAGCACTGGCCGACCTGAAGTTGCTCGTATGCTTGAGAAAACCCCTTTCTTTAAAAAATTTTTTATTGGGTCTCTTATTTTTTTCTCTTTAACGCTTGTTGTCGTACTTTATAATTTTCTTGGTGGGCATAATCAAGTTTCAACAGACAGTATAGCCATAGAAGTACTTGGAAATGCGTATACAGCAGGAGGAGAAGAATTGCCATTACAAGTTGAAATAAAAAATCAAAACCCTGTAGCACTTGAGCTTGCTGATTTGATCATTGAGTATCCACGAGGAGGGGAAGAAGGTGCAGGGCAGGATATTGCGAGAACACGAGCATCAGTTGGTACTATCGGGGCGAATGATACAAAAATTTATGATACAAAATTAATATTGTATGGAGAACAAGGTACAACTAAAAAAATTCAATTTTCTCTTGAATATCGCGTAAAGGGGTCAAACGCAATTTTTACAAAACAAAAAGAATTTGTCGTTCAAATTAATTCCGCCCCAATCTCTCTCACTGTAGATGCTCCAACTGAGACAAATCCAAATCAAGAGGTGGTGTTAAAAATACATGCATCACTCAATGCAACAAAGGCTGTACCAGGGATGCTAATTTCTATGCAATATCCACCAGGATTTCGATTTAAAGAAAGTGTCCCTGAGCCAGTGTATGGCAATAATGTTTGGGATATTGGTGACCTTGGTGTGGGTAACGATGCAACAATTACAGTAAAAGGAACCTTGCTTGGACAAGACGGTGAAGATAAGGCTTTTCATATCTATGGCGGTGTCACAGATGGAGGGGATAAATCTAAGGTGCAAGTTGTTTATAATTCATATTTGCAC
>CAZRBQ010000003.1:6247-22473 GCA_964598385.1 uncultured Candidatus Saccharibacteria bacterium | reverse complement strand
AAATTCCCTCCAAAACCACCACGTGATGGCATGGTTGTGTTGACGCGAGGTGCAGGTGCATCGTGCACCACCCCTCGACCACCAAAACCTTGTGCCGGAGAAACTGATCTCGACGGAAAGGATGGTTGACTTACCGAAACATTTTGTCGAGGGCCTACAGATTGAAACTGTTTACCCTGACCACTTTGCTGCGGTAGCACATTTCGAGGCGCCATAGTAGTAGAAACGCGAGGTGCAGGTACACTGTGCAACACACCTCGACTACCAAAACCTCCACCTGTAGGATCAGGACCAGGGCCACCAGTTGGATCGGGGCCAGGACCACCACCATTGCCACCTGTAGGATCAGGACCAGGGCCACCAGTTGGATCGGGGCCAGGACCACCTATCGGGGTTATTGTCGGAAGAGCATGGTTATAGATCGGTCGAGGAGTTGTTGTCCCCGCAGAGCCATAGTTGTTATTGTTGTTGTAATTGAAATTGTAGTTCACATTTTGTGACGAACTACTCCCTCCATTACCCCAATTATTCCAACCAAAACCAAGCGTTGCACCAATCCCAAAACCACCATACCCACACCAGCCTGAATTATTCGGATACCATCCACCGTAAGAGGGATAGGAACAATTCCAACGAGCAGTATTGTCACAGACAACTGTTGTTGACTGCGGATATACCCCTTGTTGTTGCACTGGCGTAGGATACAACAGCGCTTGATCGTTTCCTTCAGGAGACGATGCTGTTGCACCTGCTATAGCAGACGAACCTTCAACATAATTGATCATGTTAATTGTTGAAGGATTCGCGTACCGTAAGGATTGACCGTCCTCTTGGTAATAGTAGCCGTCATCGGCCACTTCGGGTTCAGCATCGACCGTCGGAGTAAATTTGTCCGCAAGGTCGTCGAGAAGGTTTTCGCAACCTACTTTCGCCCAGATAAGATCCTGATCTTTGTCGGGACCAATGAACTTGCGGTAACGAGTCGTAAGGTAATCTTTACTTTCCTCAAGCCATGAGGCAAATATGAGTTCCCCATTTACGACATACGTATTTTTAAACCGCTTTTGGCCAAAAGAGATCTCATTGAACGGAACTTGCACGCTGTTTGAATACACAAACGCTGCGATCTCTGAGTTCGTCAAACCTTCCATGGCTGAACCAAATCCGTGGCGACGAAATAACTCTGCGATAGCCGCATCGTTCTTTGCCTTGGAAACGTTCATTATTGCTTCTGCCTTACCCGAATTATAGGTGGCGAGAAATTCAGTCGGGTTACTTTTAACCCAACTTTGGTTTTCTTTTTTTATTGTAGGCCATCCACGGGCCGCGGATGCTACTTGGGCAATGCTGATACCAATCAACAAAGCCACGATTGCAAAGAGCTTGCTCATTTTTTTCCGAGTTTATTTGTTTAGTTTTATGAGTCTATTTCTTTGGGGATTGTATCACAAAGAAGCTTATTTGTCAAGGTATTTTTCTGCTTTATTTTCAAGGGTTTTCCTATTGGTAAGTATGGTAAAAAGACGTTAGTATGGATATATGGCTTCATTTGATGATGAAAAAAGCGACAAGAAACTAGAAGAATTACGACAAAAAGAAGAGGAGGAGCTTGTCGAAATGCTTGCACAATCAAAATACGGTATCCCCTATATAAATCTTCTTGTCATAAGTATAGAAAATGATGCACTTAGAATTGTTCCTGAGCAAGAAGCACGCACCTATGAAGTTGCTGGCTTCAAACTAATAGGCAAAGAGCTTCATCTTGCTGTACACTCCCCCGCGAAAGAAGGGCTGCAAAATATACTCTCATCAATTGAAGAAAAGGGTTATCACATTACCCTCTATATGTGCTCAAAAGCAAGTCTTCAAAAAGCATGGGATCGCTATAAAGAAATTTCACTCGCAACTGAATCTCGGGCTGGCTCACTTGATATTTCAGGAGAAACACTGATAACACTTGGGGAACAAATAAAGACGATTGAGGATATGACCCGTATCGTTGATGAAGTTAACCGTGAGAGTAAGAGCCATAAAATTTCTCGCATGCTTGAAATTATTATGGCGGGAGCAATTTCGCTCGGTGCATCAGACGTCCACATAGAACCTGAAGAATCTCGCGCACGATTACGTTTTCGACTCGATGGTATTTTAAATGACGTACTCTTTTTTGGACTTGATGTCTACAAAATGCTTAACACTCGCCTAAAGCTTCTCTCTGGCATGAAGCTCACGGCAAGTCAAACAGCTCAAGATGGACGTTTTTCAATTTGGATAAAAGAAGATGAAATTAGTATTCGTTCATCTATGATTCCAGGTGCATATGGCGAATCGATTGTTATGCGTATACTTAATCCAAAATCGATTCGTGTAAAACTTGAAGATTTGGGAATGCAAACAAATCTTTTTGAGTTAATAATGCGCGAGATAAAAAAACCGAATGGAATGATTTTAATTACAGGACCTACTGGCTCTGGTAAAACGACCACTTTGTACGCGTTTCTACAAAAAATTTATTCACCAGATATTAAAATTATTACGATTGAAGATCCTGTTGAATATCATCTTCCTGGTATTACACAAACACAAACAGAATCAGAAAAAGGATACACCTTTCTTGAAGGCCTCCGCTCAGCGCTACGACAAGATCCTGATATTATCATGGTGGGTGAAATTCGTGATGCAGAAACAGCAAAAATTGCAGTTGAGTCTGCACTGACTGGCCACTTAGTATTTTCAACACTTCACACAAATAATGCAGCAGGTGTTATTCCACGATTGATCGATCTTGATGTTAATCCAAAAATTATGTCGAGCGCCCTTTCACTATCAATTGCGCAACGACTTGTACGAAAACTCTGTTCACAATGCAAAAAAAGTCGCCCTGCTACCAGCGAAGAAAAAGCGACGATTGAAAAAATAATTGCTGATGCTAAAAATGAAGGTAAGGATCTATCAATCTATGGCATCAATGAGAATACCTCAATGGTACTTTTTGAACCTGTCGGATGTGAAAACTGTAATAAAACTGGCTTCAAAGGACGTGTTGGTGTCTTTGAGGCTATTTATAATGACGAACGTATAAGTGATCTTATTCCGAAAAACCCTTCCGAGCGAGAAATAAAGAAAGCTTCTGAAGAACAACATCTTCTTGATATGAAGGAAGATGGTGTTGTAAAAATCTTGCACGGTGTTACTTCTTTTGACGAAGTAAAAAGCGTTGTCGATTTTGACGAAGATTAAAATTCTTGCAAGAAAAAACGCGAACAAATATTGTTCGCGTTTTGCGCACGATGCTACTCATGCTTCTTTTCTTACTAACCCCACAAGAACATAAATCTCTAAACAATCCTTACTAACAGATAGCAAGTAAAGCACGGGTCAAGGATAGCCCCAGTACACTGTAAAACAATAACCAAAACGTCCTTAACGCAGCACCTAGAACCTTACGGTTGATTGCTTAGAGATTTATTGTCTTGTGGGAGGTATTACTCCCGAGGATGCTATACTAGTAGCGTATTACTACTCAATATATTTCTGAGAAGAGTATAGCATTTAAAATAAATTTGTCAAGTATATGCAAGATGCCCCACAACAACACACTACTCATAGAGACGAATCCTTTCTTGACCAGTCTCTTCGTCCTTCACGGTGGGATGAGTATATCGGCCAAGAAACAATCAAAAAAAATGTGCGTATTTTGTTGCAAGCGGCCGATGAACGCGAACACCCTGCTGAACATATTCTTTTTCATGGGCCGCCTGGTCTTGGAAAAACAACTCTTGCTCACCTTATTGCAAAAGAAACAGGCAGACAACTAAAAAGCACATCTGGTCCAGCGATAGAAAAAGTTGGTGACCTTGCTTCAATTCTCACAAATCTTTCACCTGGCGACATTCTTTTTATTGATGAAATACATCGGTTAAACAAAATGATTGAAGAAGTACTCTACCCTGCGATGGAGTCTGGTGTCCTTGATATCATTATAGGCAAAGGACCGTCTGCGCGCACAATACAACTCGATCTTCCTCCTTTTACCCTTGTTGCTGCAACAACCCGTGTTGCTCTTCTTTCCTCCCCACTCCGTTCACGATTTTCTGGTGGTGTCTTTCGACTTGAATTTTACTCTGAACAAGAAATTGCTTCTATTCTACGACAAAGTGCACGTGTTCTTGGTATTACTATTACTGATGACGCAATCGATGAAATCGCACGCCGTGCTCGCTATACACCACGCACTGCAAACTATTTCCTAAAACGCTGTCGAGATTATGCACAAGTACACAAAACACCTCTTACAAAAGAAACAGTAACAACAGCGCTTTCACTTCTTGGTATTGATGAGCTTGGACTTAATGATTCTGATAGAAATGTACTGACAGTTATCATTGAAAAATTTAATGGTGGGCCAGTTGGTCTTGGGACTATTGCTGCAGCAACAAGTGAAGAAGAGGCGACCATAGAAGAAGTCATCGAACCGTATTTAATCCAGACGGGTCTTCTTGAACGAACACCCCGAGGTCGCATGGCAACAAAAAAAGCGTACGAACACTTGTCTTTTGATTACAAAGGAGAATAATCTACACCAGCATACATACTATGAGCCATTCTCAATGGGAAAAGAAAAAATATAAAAAAGCAGCAAGTGAAGGTAAAATCAGCAAACTCTACTCAAAGCTCGTACGCAATATAATGTCTGAGGTAAAAAAATCGGGAGGAAACAGGGATGCAGATTCAGTTCGTGCTGCAATTACAAAAGCTCGCTCTTATGATATGCCTAATGAAAATATTGAACGAGCAATCGCACGTGCCTCTGAACCAAGCGCAGCTCTTGAATCAATCACCTATGAAGCATATGGGCCTGGTGGTGTTGGTATTGTTATTGAAGCACTGACAGAAAATCGCAACAAGGCTGCACAAGAAATAAAACATATCCTCTCAAAACATGGTGCTGTGCTTGGTGCAATCGGTTCTGTTGTCTGGAATTTCACAAAAATACAAGATGGAAATGGTTTTCACTGGATTCCAAAATCAACACTTTCATTGGAAGATAAAGAAGAGGAAGCGCTTGCTCTTCTTATTGATGAACTTGAACAAAATGATGAAGTCCAAGATGTCTATACAAATGCAACCAACTAGTAAACGCCGTGTTCTTGCAATTGACCCTGGGTACGATCGAGTTGGGGTTGCAATTATTGACGATGAAAAGAAACCCTCGCTTATTTTTTCTGAATGCATTACGACAAATGCAAAAGATTCAATTTCTGCACGCATCTATACAATCGGAGTACGCATTGCTCAGCTTATAGAAACCTATCGTCCATGTGCGCTTGCTATTGAAAAACTTTATTTTACTACCAATCAAAAAACGGCGATGGCTGTTGCAGAATCACGCGGGGTAGTACTCTATGAAGCCTATAAAAATAACCTTTTCGTTTTTGAATATACACCCATAGAAATCAAAATTGCTGTTACTGGCTATGGAAAAGCAACAAAAGAAAACGTACACACTATGGTACAAAAACTTATCTCACTTACTGAAAAAAAACGTCTTGATGATGAAATCGATGCTATCGCTATCGGACTTACCTGCCTTGCGCGAGAACGATTGCATTACTAAATTATTTTTCCACAACTTACACCTTCGTAAAGACTTGCGAAGATGTTCGCGTTTTGTTACAACTATGAAATCGCGAATACTTCGCATATTACAAGTAAGTGCTATACCCTATGAGTTATAACGATGAGGAGTTTGATAAGAACGATGAACAAGATTTTGATGGTTCAAATCCACTTGACGAAGACTTTTTGAGTGACGATCTTGTTGAAGATGCTCTTGCCGATGAAGAGCTTGAAGATGAAGAAGGTTTCGGCGACTCTGAGGAAGAAGGCTTTTAATACAAAAACAACCCTAAAGGGGTTGTTTTTGTATTAAACTATTTTAATAAATCGATGCTTGCCTATTCGATAAACTCCCGGCTCTGCGTCAATGGTAGCGTCAGTAACCTTTGTATCGTTTGAAAGATTTGTTACTGCACCTTGTGCAACAAGTCGTCGCCACTCAGTTTTTGATTCAACAATATTTTTCTCTACAAGAATGTCTCCAAGGGGGCCCTTGCCTACAACTTCTTGTAAGTCATCAGGAATTTCATTTTTTTGAAATTTTGTTATGAAATCTTCTTCTGCCTTTTGAGCAAGCGCCTCACCATGATAGAGCGCAACAATCTCTCGAGCAAGCCGCATCTTACTATCACGTGGATTTTGGCTACCATCATTAATAGCACGCTCAATAGTTTCAATATCTTCACGAGGAGTATACGTGCATAATTCAAAATATTCTCGAATTTTTTCATCGTTCACTGACATTATTTTCCCATACATATCATGCGGTGTATCAATAACACTAATATAGTTATCAAGGCTTTTTGACATTTTTTCTTTCCCATCAAGTCCCGTTAAAAGAGAAAATGCTAACACCGCTTGTGGTTCTTGCTTATTAAGACGCATAACATCACGCCCTATAAGCATATTAAACGTCTGATCACTTCCACCAACTTCAAGATCACATGATCCATAAATACTAGCAAGAACAGTAGAATCTATGCCCTGCAATACTGGATAAAGCATTTCGTGCATATAGAGCTCTGTGCCTGAAGTTAATCTCGCTTGAAACATATCACGCTCGATTAACCGTGCGTGGGTAATATGTCGCAGGGTTGCAAGCACACGAGAAAAAGAAACCGAATGTATCACTGCTTTCCCAAGATGTGTTTTTTGCATCCGTGTTTCGTTGTACAGAATCGCTTTCCCGACAAACGAGTGTGGGTCAATTGCCTTACCTTCGTATGAAATCGAAGTATCTTTGCCAGGCATAATATCTGTAACATCTAAAAACCAATCAGAATTTCGTATCCAAGAAAATACTTTTTCGTCAGTACGTAATATTTTCCCGACCTGTTCAAGATAGGTGTTCATATTTTTTTCAATTTCATCCTGAGCTAGCTCTGGTCGAACTTTACTTTTTCCTGTTGGATCACCGATCATTGTTGTATAGTCACCAATAAGAAAAATCTTGAAATGCACGTAGTTTTCGAAGTACTACAGCGTGCCCCAAATGTAAGTCTGGGCGAGTTGGATCGACACCAAATTTTATTACGATGCTTTCTGGATTTTCTTTTAGTTTTTTTTCAAAAACACCCTCTGGATCAACAAATTCAGTTACCCCTCGGGTGAGAAGTTCTTGTAATTCTTTGTGATTTACCATGCAGGTACTTTACCACAAAGACACGTATAAGATAAGCATGTAAGTATCCGGCTGTCTCTCCGTCCTATGGTATACTTTATCGTAGTATGAAATCATTCTTTTCTTCTCATATTGTTTCAAAAATCCCTGGTGGAAAACCTCCACGGCATGTACTTAGGAATATACTTTTATTTTTACTAGGAAGTGGCCTTTTCCTCGGGGGTATTTTTTTTATTTGGCTTGCGACGATACAAATACCTGATTTTAAGACTTTTGATGAGCGTAAAATAACTAACTCAACAAAAATCTATGACCGAACCGGTGAAATTGCCCTCTATGATATTCACCAAGATATAAAACGTACTGAAATTCCTCTTGAAGAAATGGGAATGAATATTAGAAATGCGACTATTGCTATTGAAGATGCTGATTTTTACCAACATAATGGCATACGCATTAAATCAATCCTTCGAGCATTGTTTGCGAATATTACTCGCGTAACTATTGCCCAAGGTGGCTCAACAATTAGCCAACAGGTTGTGAAACTTTCACTTCTTACCGACGAACAAACAATTACAAGAAAAATAAGAGAGGCAATTCTTACTCTTCGTCTTGAAAAAGCCCTTACCAAAGACGAAATTTTAGCAATCTATTTAAACGAAGCTCCTTATGGAGGACCTGTCTATGGGGTTCAGGAAGCATCAAAAATGTTTTTTAATAAAAACACAAAAGATCTTACTGTCGCTGAAGCAGCGTATCTTGCTGCAATTACAAAAGGTCCTTCATATTACTCTCCTTACGGAAAACATAAAGAGGAATTAGAGAATCGAAAAAATACTGTTTTAATAAAAATGAAGGAACAGGGTTATTTAAGTGAAGAAGAATACAAAAAAGCTCGAGAGGAAAAGGTCGCTTTTCTACCCGAACAACAAGGCGGTATTAAAGCACCCCACTTTGTCTTTTTTATTAAACAATACCTTGAAGAAACGTATGGGGCAGATGTTGTTGCATCACAAGGATTGAAAGTAATCACAACCCTTGATTATGATCTACAACAAAAAGCTGAAAAATCTATTACAGATAATATTGGCGCGATAGAAAAGAACTATAATGGTTCAAACGCATCCCTCGTTGCGATTGATCCAAAAAATGGACAGATTCTTGCAATGGTCGGATCGAGAAACTATTTTGATAAAAAAATTGACGGTAATTTTAACGTAGCAACAGCATTACGACAGCCAGGGTCATCTTTTAAGCCTTTTGTCTATGCAACAGGTTTTGAAAAAGGATATACCCCTGAAACAGTACTCTTTGATGTTCGAACAGAATTCAATGCTTCATGTGATCCAAGCGCAACAAGTACAAAACAAACATGTTATAACCCAGACAACTACGATAACGCCTTTCGTGGACCAATGAGTATTCGAAATGCCCTTGCACAGTCAATTAACATACCAGCAATTAAAATGCTTTATTTGGTTGGGGTAAAAGACGCTATTAAAACTGCACGAGATATGGGAATAAAAAGTCTTACTGATCCAAGTAGATATGGATTAACTCTTGTGATTGGAGGTGGTGAAGTATCCCTCCTTGATATGACTAATGCCTACGCAACATTTGCTAATAATGGCATCTACAACCCTGCAACAGGAATATTGAAGGTTGAAGATGCAAAAGGTACTGTACTTATGGATTTCACTGAACGTTCTACACAAGCAATACCTTCAAATGTTGCGCTTACGATTTCTGATGTACTTTCTGATAATACCGCTCGTACCCCAACATTTGGAAGTAACTCACCTCTTGTTGTTCCTGGGTATGATGTAGCCGCTAAAACAGGTACTACTAACAACAATAAAGATGCGTGGACAATGGGTTATTCTCCAGAACTTGCTGTTGGAGTATGGGTTGGAAATAATGATAATACTCCAATGAAAAAAGGTGGTGCGGCACTTGCTGGTCCAATATGGAATCAGTTTATGAGACTTTCTTTACCAAAATTCAATAACACCTCTTTTGAAGCGCCGGCACCAATTGAAACAGGAGACAAGCCTGTCTTT
Organism: uncultured Candidatus Saccharibacteria bacterium; assembly: GCA_964598385.1. Classification (GTDB taxonomy): domain Bacteria; phylum Patescibacteriota; class Minisyncoccia; order Phycocordibacterales; family UBA9973; genus CALRHK01. Next base: position 13,173 of record CAZRBQ010000003.1, on the reverse strand, counting down.
CGAGGAATATGGCAAGGTGGAAGGAGTTTTATTATTGATACAGTATCAGGAAAACTTGCAACAGAATTTACACCAAAAGAAACACGAAAAGAAATTGCTATTACTGATGTTCACGATATTCTTTATTGGGTTGATAAAGATAACCCGCGAGGAGCTGCCCCAGCAAATCCTGAAAAAGATTCGCAATTTATTAATTGGGAAACTGCCGTTCGAAAGTGGTGGTCTCTAAATGCTTCAAATTATCAAATAGTAACCGATGCACAAATACCAACAGCTTACGATGATGTACATATCCCAGGACAAGCTCCTATACTAAGCTTATTAAGCCCAACAATGGGTACAATTATTCCAAAAACATTTTCTGTAGCACTTACAGCAAATGGACCTCGTCCAATGACACGTTTCGACTACTTTATTAATAATCGTTATGCTGGCACTTCAACAGCACCAACATTCACAATTAATCTTGATGATCTTGGTATTACAAATAACCAAGTAATGTTAAAAGTTATAGGGTATGATTCTATCTTTAATAAAGGTGAAATAGAGGCTACCTTTACTCTCGAATAACTATTTAATAGCTAAAATTTTAAACGAAGGAATATCCTTTCTTAGTTCTTCCAACAAGAGCTCTTTATGAATAAAGAGCTCTTGTTTTTCGAGTGGTGTAGTGTGAACACTTATTGTATTGTTTTTTATCGTAATTGATTGAAGTGGTATATCACGTTTAATTATTTTTTTTAAAACGCTATGAATATGATTTTTTACCTCTGCGTCTTGCAGTAATATTTTTTCATACTTTAAAAAAAGTTCACCAACCGTTTTCATATCTAACGATTCATTGGCATTACTAAATATAAAAATGAAGCGTCATTTACCCCTGTGATTATCATTGCACGTCCTTCTCCATGAGCTTTTAATTCAATACTTTCTTTTGTAATAGACTGAAAACATTCAACAAAATAACGATAATTAAAGTGCATTTCAATACTTTCACCTTCTATTGTAGCCTCAACTTTTGCTGTTGTTTCTCCAATATCCGCATTTTGAGCATGTAGTGTAATGAATTTATCTCGAGGTCGGGCTTGCAACGATATTTGATTAAACTTATCAGAAAATACGTTTGAAACCTTGAGTGCTTGTATAAGTTCTTGTTTTAAAACACTAATTGTTGTAACAGCATCCTTTGGAATAATTTGACGGTAATCAGGAAAAACACCGTCTATTACTCTAGATGTTATATAAAAACCATCACCAGTAATTCCAATTTGATTTTTTGTGCAGTGAATTGTAAGTGTATCGTTTTCTTCTGGGATAACTCTTAAAACCTCTACAATGTTTTTATAGGGGAGTAATATGGAAATATGATCTGGGAGTCCTTTTACTTTTATTTTCTTTTCTGCGAGGCGAAAGGAGTCTGTGGCGACAAACACCAAAAATTCACCCTCGTTATAAATATACACACTAGCTATTTCAGGTTTTATATCTGAAAATGATGCGCTATATGAAACGGATTTAATACCGTCGAATAACACTTTTGTAGGAATTGAGAATGATTCACCATCATCAACCATAGGAATTGTTGGGAAATCATCATGATTATAGGTTTTTAGCACAACAGTACTTGTTTTTGTTGTCAGAGTAAGATTTTCACCGTTTCCAACAATGGTTACTGGTTCATTTTTAGTTAAAGTACTAAAAAAACCAGCTAAAATAGAACCCTTCACTGCAACAACTCCCTCTTTTTCAATTTTTGCAGGGACTTCAATTTCTACACCGAGATTTAAGTTTGTCGCACGAAATCGAAGTGTTTTACCTGACGCAATACAAAGAATCGATCCAAGTACTGGGAGCGCTAGATTTTTACCCGTAATTCGTTCAGCTCGTACGATCGCATCTTTAATTTTTTCACTCTGACACTCTGCCTTCATAGTAGTTATTAACTTCTTTTATTTATATAAACCCTATTACTAATACTATCGCTGTGGATATGTGTATAAAACCATTTTAGCTTTTATTTGTAAGGTTTTATTCATTTTTTATCTTTGTTTTACTGTGGAATTCTATATCGACTTTTCCATGAAGTATTTCTTAACCCTATTTTACTCTTATTTATCAAATAGTCATCACAGGTTTTTCAATATTTACTATACACATATCCACAGATTTATCCACAGTTATTTGAATAATGTCTTTATTCTTTCAAGTTCATCAAGGAGAGAAGGGTTGTTTTTGCAGTCAGTTTTAACTTTAAGACATGAATGAATTACTGTAGTATGGTCTTTTCCACCTAGTTTTTGCCCAATTAACGGGTAAGAAACATTAAATTCTTCCCGTAGAATATACATAGCCACTTGGCGAGCATGCACAATCTCTTTTCTTCTTGTTTTTTCATAAATCATTTTTTCTTCAAGATTGTAAAAATCAGCAATAGCTTTTACAACTTCTGTAACAGAAACGTTTTTCTTTGGGCGAATGTTGTTTTTTATTAGATTCCTAACCTCGTTAAGGGACAGTTCCCTATTTTTGAGCTGTGTAGCAGCTATGAGAGCATTAATACTACCCTCAAGTTCACGAATATTTCCTTGAATTGCTTCAGCAAGATATTCAAGAACTTCACTACTTATTGGAAGGTTATGCTCTTGAATTTTTGCCTTAATGATCGCAAGTCGTGACTCAAAATCTGGTTCATTAACATCAACAATCATTCCAGATGAAAAGCGAGATTTTAAGCGATCTTCAAGATTTTGAATGTAATTTGGATGTTTATCTGATGAAAAGATAATTTGTTTATTTTGTTCGTAAAGCGCATTAAACAAATGAAAGAGTTCTTCCTGTGTTTTTTCTTTATTTGAAATAAATTGGATATCGTCAATAATAAGAACATCATATTTTCGATATTTTTCTTTAAAACTATTTGGTTTATTACTCTGCACAGCATTGATATAGTCGATTGCAAATTTTTCTAAAGTGACATAATGTACTTTCTTTTCAACATATTTTTGTTTTATTGCATTACCAATTGATTGAATAAGGTGTGTTTTTCCAAGACCTGTTGGTCCATAAATGAAAAATGGATTATATTGTGTCCCTGGTTTTGAAATAATCCCCTGCCCCGCAGCGTACGCAAGTTCATTAAATGGACCCACAATAAATGTTTCAAAAGTATAACGAGGATTTAGGTTATCTTCTTTGTTTATATAAAGATCTTGCAAAGGAAGCTCTCGGTGTAAGAGGATTTTATTCTCAAACATAGTATCGTGCGACTTATGACTATTTTTTGAGATAACGAACGATACTCCGCGCACGTATTCAGAGAAAGAAGTTAGTGTTTTTAGTATTAATTTTTGATATTTATTTGAAAGCCAGTCTTTTACAAATTCATTTGGGACGCCAATGTATATTGTGCCACTTTCCTCGCGTACAATCGCGGTATTTTTAAACCATGTACTAAAATTAGCTTTAGAAACGTTTGTTTCAATTTCAGCGAGACAATTTTCCCATAGTTGTTTTGTGTCCACCATGTTCTCTAGTATACGTTGAATATCAATTTGAATAATTTTTTATCTTCTTAATAACTCTGTTGAAAAACTGTGGATATGTGCAATGCCCTATTATAGACTGTAAACCGACCTTGCCACAAATGAGAAAGTATATTGATTTAAAAAAATAAATAGTGTATAGTCATTTCGTCATGTCATTTACTTATAATCCAAAGAAAAAGAAGCGAAAGACCACCCACGGTTTCTTGGTGAGATCTCGCACTACCAATGGGAAAAATGTCCTTCGACGTCGTCGAAGAAAAGGTCGTAGCAAGCTTGCGGTCTAACATGATTCCCTCACAGAGTAGAATTAAAAGAAGTGAGTATAAGAAAGCCTTGGCTGATACCCGGGCTTTTTATACTAGTCTTTTTACTCTTTCTTATAAAAAAAGCTTAGAAAATAAGCATAAATTTTCTATTGTTGTGGGGAAAACAGTGTGTAAAAGTGCCGTTGGGAGGAATAAATTAAAACGGGTAATGGCATCACTTTTACAAAAACATACAAAAAAGCTTGAAAATAAAGGGGTTTTCATTGTTTTTATGAAAAAGGGGTCAGAAAAGGCCCCAGTCATCCTTCTTGAAAAAGAAGTACAAAATGCTATAAAACCCTTATAAAATAAGGATTATATGAAAAAAATAGCGATATTTTTAATAATGAGTTATCAAAAAATTTTTTCTAATAATGATAGCTTGTATCACACCCTTGGTTTTCGTAAGAAAAATACCTGTGTTTTTTATCCTTCATGCTCAGAGTACGGACTTGAGGCATTTAAAAAATATTCATTTTTAGAAGCCCTCGTGCTTTTAATTCGTAGAATTGTAAGATGCCATCCTTGGCAAACAACACATTATGATCCTTTACCTTAGGTAAAATTGCCTTTCGGTCACTTCAGGGATAGAATGGGTTGATATGACATCACTTTGGAACACCTTTTTATATCAACCCCTTTATAATGCGTTAATTTATCTTGTAAACGTTATTCCGGGTGCGGATGTGGGTATTGCACTCATTTTACTTACAATCGTCGTAAAGCTCATTCTATTCCCTTTAACGCAAAAATCTATTAAAAGCCAAGTTGCAATGCGCTCACTTGAACCAGAGCTTGCAAAAATCAAGGCTGAAAATCTAAGTAGAGAAGAGCAAGCACGACGAACAATGGAGTTATATAAAGAAAAAAAGGTAAACCCTTTTTCTGGCTGTATTGTTCTCTTAATTCAATTCCCTATCATCATTGCTCTCTATCAAGTCTTTTTTAAAGGGCTCGCTTCGTTTGACTTGAGTCAACTCTACTCGTTTGTGCACCCTCCTGTTGCAATTAATACCAATTTCCTTGGCTTGATAGATATGCATGCCAAAAGTGCAGTACTAGCAGTCCTTGCAGGGCTTTCTCAGTTTGTACAAATGAAAATTGTAATGCCAGGTAAAACTGCCTTTCCTAAACCACAAGAAGGAAAAAGTTTTGGTGAGCAAATGCAGCAAAGTATGCAATTCCAAATGAAGTACTTCCTCCCTATTTTTGTTGCGTTTATCGCATATAGCATTTCTTCCGCAGTGGCACTGTATTGGGTTACAAGTAATGCGGTCACAATTGTTCAAGAGTTATTTGTCAGAAGAAAATTAGCAAAAAATGTAAAATAACCACCATGTCGATTACAGAAATACAAAAAATTATTGAAGAATTATTGCAGTATAGCGGCTTTTCTTTTGAAAGTATTTCTTGTAATTCCACTGAAGATGGTATGGTGTGGTTTGCAGTTGTAAGTAATGATTCAAAATTGATTATCGGTAAAAATGGAGAAACGCTTGAGGCGTTCAACCATATTGCACGAAAGATTGTTGAACAAAAAGAAGGATATGGTGGCGCGCATACTTCATTTGTTGTTGATGTTAACGATTATCAGAAAAAAAAGACTGAATCTATTAAAACGATTGCTCATATGATGGCAGAACGAGCACGCTTTTTTAAGGCAAGTGTTGAAATTGAGCCGATGAATGCATTTGAAAGAAAAATTGTGCATACGTTTCTTGAAAGCGCTAAAAATATTAAGACGGAGTCTGTTGGGCAAGGTCCCTCTCGGCACGTTGTTATTCGGTATATAGAAGAATAAAACCCCCGTAAGGGGGTTTTATTCTTATGGTAATAGTGGAGGAGGAATAATCTCTGGCTTTGGCTCAGTAAGTGAGAGTTGCCACAAGGTCTCATCATTTTTATTTATGAAGTAAATGTGGGATTTTTCTTGATCTAAACGCAATGAGATTGCATCAATCGACAACCTTTTTTCTTCAAAAGGACTTTGAATAAAATTACTTGACCCTGTTGCTGGATTAATTTGCCAAAAAGTATCAATAAAACTAGTTTTACCTTGATACCAAACGTCAGGATAAAGTCCTCCCGGAATGGTTTCTGGAATTGCGCAAATAATAAAATCAGAAGCAGAAGACCAAACACATTTCTCAGGGAGAGTTCCTTTTGCAAGAGGGATGCTTGTTCCCTCAACAACATTATAAATTTTTGTTAGAAAACCATTTTGTACTGATTCACTATAAAGAACATATTTTGAATTAGGGCTAACAAGTGTTGTGAGGCCAGGAATATCTCCAAGAAGCCGAGAGTAGGTCTTTTTTGTTACATCAAGTAAATATGCATAGCCTGGCGCAACCCCAGATGCTTTTGTAGTCAATGTTATAGTGTTTTGATTTTGCCATTGCGTGAGCCATCCAGAAAATGCAGAATCAAATAGTTTTATTTTTTTTGTACCATCAGGCTCACTCATATTCCCAAGTACTCCAGTATCAAAAGGAAGAATATAAAATAGTTTTTTTTGATCAGGGCTTATTGTAAGAGCGCTTATGTTGTCCGGAAAGAAAACCCCTTTCATTTCAGGAAGAGAGCCGTCTTCTTCAGGTGTCGGTAGTGTTCCAGCAAAGGTGCGTATTGTTGCACCATCATCAAGATAACGATAGATCACTGTTGATCCAGCAAGAAAGGCCTCATGGCTTCCAGGGATTGTCGTGTTTGCAATCTTTGTTGGGGTACCTGTTGGTAATTCTCGTTCAAAAACATGCCCTGTTGCCTTTTCGATATAACGAAGCACGGGAACAGTTTTCTTTTGAGAAGTACTTGTTGCTGGAGTAAGTATCTTGCTTCCAAAATCAAAACCACTTATAGAAAAATTTGATAGTTGTACTAAACGTTCTGCAACTTGTTGGATCGGGGTATCTGAGGGAGTTTCATTTGAAGTCCCAGTGTTTTCTTCAGGTGTTTGGTTTTCCGTTTGTACAGGCTCACCGCCGAGAGGAAAATAGTCGCGAAATATAACACCAACACTTTGTAAAGGTTCTGGTTGGTTTTGAATTGGAGTGTTATTAAAATACAGGTATGC
>CAZRBQ010000003.1:0-6200 GCA_964598385.1 uncultured Candidatus Saccharibacteria bacterium | reverse complement strand
GTATAAGGACGAGTATTGTTGCTGTGATAAGAAGTACTTTTTTCATAAGTATTACTCAAGTTTAACATGCCAATGAGGAGCTGTGGTGTTCGATGTTTGACCAGCTCTTTCAGCATAGAATATTCCAATACCAGATTTAGGGTAATCTCTCCCATTGTTTGGATATGTTGGCGAGCCAGTAATAAACTTGTTAAGCTCGGTAGCGTTTTGTGCGCTAAAATCGAAAATATATACGTTATGATTGTGACTTTTGTGAAGCCAACATTCTGATCCTCCAGTTATCGTTATTGGACAGCTACCGCCGTTTGCTTGCGCGCATGCATTTTTAAGCGAGTTTAATTTTGAGGCAACTGTTGTTGGGTCTGAGAAGTACATACTTGTACAATTATTACCGCCCACAACAGAACAATTTGGTTTGTTTACTGTAATTCCTGATATTGCACTTCGTAATTGTTGATCAGCAGTCCGAATAACAGGATTAGTATCCCATGCTTGTCCATCAAGAATACGTTGACCATTAAGGGTAACACCATTACAGCGGTCAGTACCAACTCCAGGGATGTATACAGGCTCAGGTGGTCCATCAACATCTACCCGTACAGTTTCAAGCCCGATTTTTAGATCAACAAGATTTGGATTAATGGTGTTAAGTAATGCAAATGAACCAAGAATTAAAAGAAGTCCTGCCAGTGCTCCTTGTATGCGATTTCTTGATTCAGTTTTTAGAGAAGCTGATTCATTCCCCATATTTTGAATACCAGCAATAACAATCATGACAACTGCAAGTACGGCAGCAAGACCTATGAGGAGTTTAATCACACTATTTACATAGGTTTCAAAAGTAAGATTATTATCAATTTTACTACCAATAACTGGAAGTGGCGCAAGAAGACAATACTCGCCCTCGCCTTCGGTGCAGTTTGTTCCTTGGGTTGTTCCAGTCACTGTTTGATTTTGAGTTCCAGTACCACCAATTGTAATACCTCCTGCTGTCCCTGTACCCCCACTGGTTGTTGCTGTGGTGATTAGCATTTGACCGAAGACTTGGTTTACCTGGCTAGCGTTTACTACGGTCACAGTATAGCTAGTATTAGGACGCAACCCGTTGATGTTATAGGTAAATTCCCCGTTAGTAGAAAGCGTTATAGTTGGCGAGCTCGTTGCAACCGTCTCACCTTGTGCAAGCCATCGAAGTTTTATCGATGGAAGTGGTGTTGCCCCTGCAATAGTGCCTTCAAGGTGTGCTCCTGTATCAGTAACGTTAAGGCGACTACTTTCAAAAATAACTGTATATCCTGCTGTTCCTCCCCCTCCGCCCGTGCTTTGTGTTGTGAAGCTGTATGGTGAAGCTAAATAGGATACCCCTGTAAGATTATTTCGAATATCGAGATAATATGTTGTTCCTGCGGTAAGACCTGATAGCGTTAAGCTAAATGATCCATTACTTTGAATTGTTTCAAGTTCTCCCATAGTATTAGGTCCATAGAAAGTACTTGATGATGCATCAAGATTATTTGCAGATTGCCCATAAAGAGCAACAAAACCGCTATTTGCATCTCTTGCTTGTGTAAGGAGCGCTTGTGTCGCGGTGGCATTAATTTCAGCTGTTGTAGTTCCAACAGCAACGTTGTTAACTGTTATTTCTCCTGAAGCAAATACTGTTACTCCAAGAGTAAGTGCAGAAAGAAAACCTATTACTTTTATAAAAAAGGCAGAGTGCTTCATAGTTATCGACTACTCAAGTTAATCATAAGTGTTGTCTTGGAAAGTTGAAATAATTTTGGAATACTCTCAATTGCAAGGTCAATCTTAGCTATTCCCTCAGTTGCTGTTCCTTTTCGGACAATAAGTTCACTTTTCTTTTTGTCGATTGTAATAGTGTTGCCATTGAGTTTCCATACATAAGAGAGTTGTGAGGATTCTTTATTTTTTGGAGAAAAATAATAAGGCTCAGCAACAAGAGTTGTTTCTGGTTCATTCATAACAAATGTACCAACAAGTGCACGGTTATAGGCAATTCCTTCAAGTGGATTCTTTTTATAAAAAATTATTTGTGGTGAATAAGGGGTGATCGTTAGTTCTTTTGTTGCTGCATACGAACCATCAGGAGAACTGATTGTTACTTGCACCTTTTCGTTTTTGTTAAGGTAGCTAGCCTTAAATAAGAATGAATTTTTACCATATCCTGAGTCAGATTGCATTACCTGGTAGTTCTTTTTCCAGTTGTAGATAAGTGATGCGTTTTGATTTTTTATGTTTGGGATTGCAACAATTTTAATAAGAGATTCTGAAGCAGGTAGGGCGCGACCTTTATAAAATGGAGGAACATAGGCATCAGCAGATTCCCAAAGCAGGTCTGCCTCTGCTGGTTTAACAGTAACTACTTTTTGTACAGATTCACCTGTTGGCAAAAGAATTGTAATTGTTACTCGAGTGCTTACGCCAACTTTTCCAGCCGAAAAGCTATATTTTTTCGCACCGAAAGCGGATAGTTTTACTGCACCGTTTACATTCCATGTAATTTTTGCACCATCAAGATTTACAGCAAAACTTGAAAGTACAATTGTTGTTGTTTCTCCTGGCGCAGGAAGTGGAGGTAAAACATCAATAGCAATACTATCCCCCGCTGATTGAGCGTGAATAGTTAATGGTAGTAATTGAAAACAAAAAAGTATACCGATAATAGCAATAGTTATACGAATGATTCGCATCTCTTACAGTATACCTTTTTTTAATAAAAGTAAGTGTGTAAAGAACTATACTTTTCCTTCTTGAGCAGCGAGTTCTGCTTTTGCTTTTTTAATAGAAAGGATTTGTGATGGATCTGATGTGATTATTTGATCTTCGGTGTAAGAAGCGATGGTTTTTATTGCAACGTGTTTAAGTCCTGCAAAGAATATTCCCTCACCTACATTTGATTCAAGAAGAAGATATTTTTCCTCATCAGTAAGGTTAAATGTTTTTTGCAATAAGTCGATTGATGATGGCGACTGTTTTAGTAGGAGTTGTAATGATGAATTTGTAACAATCGGTACACCATACGGACTGCGCATGAAATCCCCTACATCTTGCGTGATTGTTGCAAGCCCTAAGAAGTATTTTCGGCCACGCTTTGCAATAGAATAAAGGAACGATGCAGTGTCTTCTGATTTCATCATCCACCACGCCTCATCGACAACAAGAAGACGCTTTTTGAGTGTTTTTCGAACTGCATTCCATATAAAGTGGGTCACAATATACATTGCGACTGGCTTAAGTTCATCCTCCATGTCACGAACTGAAAAAACAACAAATTTTTTATTTATATCAACGTTTGATGGCTGATTTATAAATGATGCCCAAGAGCCTTTTGTGTACTTTGTGAGACGGGTAAGAATAGACTCGCTTCCCTCCATTCCAGCAAGCACCATCTCAAAGTCAGAGAGGAGTGGTGGTTCTATGTTTGAGAAGTCTGAATCAGGGGTAATATCTTTAATTGCGTATGTTTCAGTAATTGCACGATCAACAAGCGCGTCTTCCTCAGGAGTAAGGCCGCCAAGCATAATACGGAAGAGTCCAACAAGATTGATCACATTTGAACGAAGTACATCTGCAGGTGTTTCGTCCTCACGTGGGATCGGAAGTTCAAAAGGATTTATATGGTGTTCTGAAGAAAGCGCGATATTGAAGTAGCGCCCACCTACTGCTTCTGCCATGTATTCATACTCTCGTTCTGGGTCGATAACAATAACATCGGTATCGAACATAAGTGTACGTAGTATTTCAAGTTTTGTTGCATAGGATTTACCAGCACCAGAGGTAGCAAAAGTAATTGAGTTGTAGTTTGGCAGTGAGTAACGGTCAAAAATAACAAGACTTTGGTTGTGACGATTAACCCCATAGAGAATGCCTTTATCAGAGGTTAGGTCAAACGATACAAATGGAAAAATTGACGAAAGAGGTTCAGAATTAAGCTTTTGATGAACATTAAGCATGTCGGTTTCGGGAGGAAGAGCGCTCTTGAACACCTCTTCTTGTTGGAAAAGTGCTGGCTTGATATAAACAAGTTTTGCTTCGAGGATTGATTTAATTTCATTTTCAATTTTAAAAAGATCATTTTCATTGTCTGCGTAAATAGTGATATAGAGCCCAACATCAAACATTTTTTCCTGAGCCTGCATAAGGTTGTCACGAAGTGTTTCTAGGTCTCGGTATGCTGTATCGAGCATTGGATCTCTCACGAGTCCGCGCTCTTCTCGAACGTTTATTTGACTTTGCACCTCTGCTACTTTTTTTTGAAATTGACGTAACACTGCAGATGTTTCAATTGGGTGAATAAAGATTGAAACGTCAAAAATCTTATCAAGATTGATAATTGGAGCAAACCAATTTTCAGTAAGAAAGCGTGGGTACGATATAACAAAGAATGTTCGTGCTATTTTCTCACCAAGGTTAAGTGCCTTCGGTTCAACTTTTAATGCTGATGGTGCAATAACATCTTGAAATTCAAGTGCTGCAGTTGCATAAATTTCTGCAGGTAAAACAGGCATTACCCCGCTTGGTGATTGTGGCAGTTTCTTTTTTCCAAATAATGAATCAAAAATTCCCATACTCTTATTCTAAACGAATACCCTGACTTATGTCTCCAGGATTAAATGTTTTATAAAACAACTCAATCACTTCTTCGGTCCCAAGTTGCGTTACACGAACGCCAACACGTTGCAATCCTTGAATCACAACAGAAATTCTTTGATCAAGTTGACTTCGCTTTTCTTCAAACTCAAGCGAAGCATCTTTCTTTTCTCCACCTTTACCACCAAAACTTGGCAAAACTCCTGAAAGTGGGTTACCTACACTGAGCGCAGGCTGGTTATACGGCACAACAATAAAAAAGCTTTTTGTCATAATGTTTACTTTCTCTGTAAAGCCACGAATAAAGTCGATGTATTCTTTTGTTTGTACTTTTAAAAGCGGTTCAAGCTGTTCTTTAAGGCGATTGTCGAGTTGTAGCAGGTAAGGTCGAATATCAAGTCTTCTTGATTGAACAAGTATTTGTGTTGAGAAATCGAGCGAATTTAAAAAATTTTGAAATTGTAGCAAAATAGCTTCTTGTTCGTCTGCAGATTTAAGAGAAAGGTTGATTGAAGATGCCATAAGCACTGCCCGCAATCCCCCATCTTTAAGCACGACGACTCCATCGCGTACTTCTTTGATAGGAACAAACTCTTGAGTTGCTTTTGCTTTAATTACCATGAATGTTAATTATACCCTGCATAGATACCTTTCCCTATTTTTTACTCGTATCAAGTACATCAAGACCCCATGAAATATCTTTTAATTTACTATCAGAAAGTTTCGGTATAAATGATGGCTCGTTTATTGTTGCCTGTGCTTGTTTTTCTGGAAGTTTCTTTTTTGGTGGATCTTTGCGCCAGATGTATAAGTTTCTTCCGTATAAAATTTTGTTTGTGTGAAATTTAAACCATGCTTCAAGTGTAAAAATGAATGGCTTATTGTTAATTTTCACAAACGTGAGGGCGGCTGCAAGGCCAAGAATAAAAGGGCCAAGTAAAAAAGCAATAATAATACCAAAAATTTTATACACAACGTAGGTTAAGCCAAGTCCGCCAGCCATATACACAAATTGCCGAAAAGTAAATGGGCCAAAGAGCTTGTCTTCTACATCTATAAATTGAGGAACGTGAAATTGCATAGCTTAGTAAAAAATTACTCGTATGTATATTGTACCATACGAGTAATTTTTTTTATGCTATGCGATAGGTTCTCGATAGGGATCAACACTTTTTTGTATTGGTGGTGTTGGAGTTGTTGTGGTTGTAGTTTTCGGTATAGTGAATGTTTCAGTAAGTTTTGTTTGAACAAGATTTGTTTTCGGTTGTTGTGGTATAAGCAGTGGATTTTCTACTTCTTCGAGCAAGGTGTCTCTATTGATTTGCTCGGTCGCTACACTTTCTTGTTTTATATTTTCTGAAGGTGCCCCATTTTCAAGTTCAATACCTGTCTTTTTTAAAAGAGTGGTTTCATTTTGTGTTAGGGTGTCTTCATTCTCTTTTGTATAGATTTCTTCAAGTCGAGCAAGTATTGGTCGGAAAATTGAAAGCTCAGCGTCTTGTGCAATTTCTTCAGCCTTTGTGGCGACAACAGAGAGGCGTGACTGAATTTCGTGTACATAGTTTGCTGGTTTGGTGAGACCGAGGAGC
>CAZRBQ010000002.1:24468-26828 GCA_964598385.1 uncultured Candidatus Saccharibacteria bacterium | reverse complement strand
CATAAATGTTATTATCGTGAAGTTTTTTTATAACTTCTTCAATAGAGCGAATTCTATTTTCAGTAGTTGCGTATCGTTTCAATCCTTCATCAGAAACATGCCAAGAAATTACGCCTGTTGAATCTTTTACATCAATTACGACAGCGTTAAGTTCGGTACGATTTATCAGATCAATTACCGCATTCATTTTATTAGGAGATCCTGCAGTCCATGCCGATAAATAGACCGCCTTCAATGGAATAGGTGTTTTAAGATACGATGGTGTTTGGATAGATGGTGACGGTATCTCTTCCCTGTTTTCTTGTAATGATTTTACTTGATCGAGTGGTTTACTAGCTTCTGAAGGTTGAGTGCTGCCAATTAAAACTACTTCTTTCGAGTTTACTAATTTTGCAATAGAGGTAAGTGGTGGCTTAGCTACCACAATAAAAATACCACCCAGTAAAAGACAAAGTATGACAAAACTACTTATTCTCATATTCTGAAGAAATTGCCTCTAATTCAGAATGTGAAGTTTTTATCTGTGGAATACTAGTATCAAGATTCTTTTTAACCTCCTCAACAATAGGCTTTCTTCGCTGGGTGCGTGTTTTTTTTGCTACTTCTGCATAAGGATTTTGATACGCAGGTTGTTGTACTTTGAATTCAGTGTTGTTATCTACCTGCATATTTTTTTTGCTCGAGATGCGCGTACGTTTTTCAACATAAAACAAGTATGAGACTCCAAGAATAAGTCCACCTGTAACAATAAAAAGTAATTTTTTGATAACAACAGGAAAACCCAAATAAGAGAGTGCCATCGTCCAAATTCCTAGTATAAATAAAAATCGTTCTTTCCTCATATGATTATTTGAGTATACTCCTTGTTGTACTTTTTTTCAAAATGTGAACACTGTTAACAATAATTAGTCACGCAGTGTTACTCCCTGTTTAATTGGAGCTACAATAACAACAAATTCTCCTTTTATTTTGTCATTATTTTGCAAAAAATACTCATACACCTCAAAACATGTCCCTCGGACAAGTTGCTCATGCATTTTTGTAAGCTCTTTTGCAACCGCAATTAATCGTGCAGGTGTTCGTTCTGCTAATTCTTGAAGTGAACGCATTATCCTATGTGGAGATTCAAAAAATACACAAGTATTCTCATTTAATGTAATTGTTTCAAAAAAAGTTTGCCTCCCCTTTTTTTGTGGTGGAAATCCATAAAACGTAAACAGTGAATCTGTTATTCCCGCAATGGAAAGTGCGGTGGTTAATGCTGATGGTCCTGGTATAGCAATAACATTAGAAGTTGGGAAATGGCTATACACTGCTTTTAATAATAAACTTCCAGGATCTGATATTGATGGTGTACCCGCATCTGTAACAAGAGCAATTTTTTTTCCTTCTTTTAGTGCTCGAAGTACCCAAGCAATATCACTATCTCGACTATAACTATCAAAACGTCGCAACGACACTGAAATTTCATATGAAGAAAGTAACTTGCTGGTATGACGCGTATCCTCAGCGAGCACAACATCAACTTCACGCAACATTCTTAAAGCTCGCAATGTAATATCTTCGAGATTTCCAATCGGAGTGCCAATAATATAAAGTGTTCCAGTCATATATGTTTAAAGTATACTTCGCATTATTGAATAAAAAAAGTCCGCCTAAACTTGCGGACTTAAGACTTTTTTAATCTGCATTGTCAGATCTCGCATATCAATTAAATAATCGATATAAGGTTTTAATTCATTTGGAGAAAAGTGAAACGGTTGACCATACAATTCTTCTTCAATCCTTTCGATTATAATTTTTCTTCGAATCACTTGTTTGCTTAATAGCGCACAATATACAACATTATTCTGAGCGAGGTGTAGTGAGTAAAACGAATCATCAGTAATGTGAAAATATTTTTTAAAATTGGTATCTGTTTCATACCGAGTATAATTCACATATCTAGTCCCACTATAAAAATAGTATTGATTGAAATTGACAGAACAATAGCAATACAATTCATCAATTCCAGTGTGGGCGAGTAGATTTATTGATTTAATTTTATACTCATTTTTGAATGCTCGTTCAAAAAGAACATCAGGGATTATGTAAATATTTGTGTTATGTTTACTATCCCTAACTTTAGTTAAAAACTTTTTATTTGCATTTTCATGAACAGGGGCAAACAAAGCGACACCTTCGCTATTGTAAAATACCTCAGTCGATACTCGTTGTGCTAACTTTTGCGCAAAGGTTCTGTTCTTATCAAATAAATCTTCCTTACTCGGATGAAACCCACTCAAGATATTACGGAGTTTAATAAGTACTTGCATGGCTCTTCATTTTTGAAGTTCATTTTTTGCAATGGTACTCCAAAG
>CAZRBQ010000002.1:22597-24458 GCA_964598385.1 uncultured Candidatus Saccharibacteria bacterium | reverse complement strand
AATTACTCATAACCTTTTCGCATGTTTCTGAACAAAAAGCATGATTATTTGTCTTTTCTAGACATGAATCACAACAAATAAAATGTTTATGACAAGCTAAATTAGTACAATTTTCATAACGTTCAGATGGTTTATTACACTTTTCGCATATACCGATAATACGATGTTGCTCTTTTGATTCGAAATGAATAATTTTACGTTTATCAAACACATATAATGATCCCAAAAAATCTTTTCCAGGATACTGTTCCATATAGGTAACTATCCCACCATCAAGCTGATATACATCTTCAAATCCTTTACTTTTTAGAAAACCTGATGCTTTTTCACACCGCACACCACCTGTGCAAACAGTTAGAACAGTTTTTTGTTTTAAATGATTTAATTCGTCAACTTTTTCACGCAAATCCCGAAAATTTTTTAAGCCGGGAAAAATTGTTTGCTCGAATTTTCCTGACTTTAGCTCATAGTCATTTCGCATATCAACAATATAAAATTCCTTTCCGTTGGTAAACCAAGAACGCAATTCAGAGGGCGAAAGATGCGTAGCGGTCAAGACATTTGGATTAACGTCATTTTCAAGATGAAGTGAAACAATCTCTTTTCGTACTTTTACAGAAAGTCGCGGAAAAGCTGTTCCATCCTCAGTTCCCTGTGAAAGTTTCCAGTGTATATCAGAAAATCGATGATCACTTTTCATGTAGGCCATGTATTCATTTACAGCCTCGTTTTTTGCCTCAAAAGTACCATTTATACCCTCTTTTGAGACAATTATGCGACCTTTTGCTCCAAGCCTCTCTAAAAGCTCTTTTTGAGCCAATTTTAAGCTTTCTGGATCATCAATTGCGACATATTTGTAGTAAAGCGCTATTGTATACATAAAGTATCGAGATTATAGCAAATGACCCTTATTTCTCAAAGATCAACTTGAATTTTTTTTGTTTTTTGGTATAGTGGCGATACGCATTTGCGCGTGTAGTTCAGTGGTAGAACGCTGTCCTGATAAGACAGAGGTCGAAAGTTCGATTCTTTCCACGCGCACAAAAAAAAGCGAGGACAGCCTGTCCTCGCTCATCAACAAATTAATGGTACTCAATGAAACAATAAGAAAATAACATTTTTTTCAATAAAAAACAAGCACCAATTTGGTGCTTGTTTTTTTAGAGATTACGCTCGTGGTTCAAAATTTCGATCACGACGTGGCTCCATTGGGCGCGCTACATTGACTGAAAGTGCACGGCCTCCAAAATCTTTGCCATCAAACATGCTTATTGCATTGTTTGCAGCAGCTTCATCTTCCATTTCAACGAAGCCAAAGCCTTTAGACTTGCCAGTCATTCTATCCATAATAATGATAACAGAGAGGACTTTGCCTGCCTGTTCAAAGTGAGCTTGAAGCTCATTTTGTGAAGTAGCGTATGGAAAGCCACCCACGAACAATTTTATTGCCATATATTCTGCGTACGAACCGGAAACGAATCGCACACACTAAACTTGTAAATTCTTGTCCGGATTCACACGCATGAGATAGGCACGCGTAGACTCACGAAACTAGCGAAACTATACCACAACAACCATTATTTTGCAACACTACTCATCTTCACTATCCCCCACAGCTCCAGACTGTAATGCATCAATAATTTTTTGAATATTGCCACCCATAATCGAAGGAATGTTTGACCATGACTGTTTTATTCTATGATCTGTCACTCTGTCTTGTGGAAAATTATAGGTTCGTATTTTTTCACTTCGATCCCCTGTACCAATTTGGTTTTTACGCTCTGAGGCGTACTTTTTTGCTTCTTCCTCTTCTTTTAATTGTTGCAACTTTGCTTGCAAAATTTGCAATGCACGTTCGCGA
>CAZRBQ010000002.1:21131-22587 GCA_964598385.1 uncultured Candidatus Saccharibacteria bacterium | reverse complement strand
ATCGAACATCAATACCTGTAGGCTTATGTATTAATCTCACTGCTGTTTCTACTTTGTTTACATTTTGACCACCCGCCCCGCCAGATCGTGAATATTCCATTTCTAAATCAGTCGGGTTAATTTCAAAAGTCACTTTCTTTCGAATTGGTAAAATTGCAACTGAAGCTGTTGAGGTGTGTACCCTGCCATTTTTTTCTGTAGCTGGTACGCGCTGTACACGATGGACACCAGTTTCATAACGTAAGAGTTTATAGACATCCTTACCCCGAAACTCAAACGAAGCATCTTTATAGCCACCAACACTATTTTCTTGTTCGTAATTTGTTTTATAATTCCAACCTTTTTCATCAGCAAATCGCTTATACATTTGCGCCAATTCCCAAGCAAATAACGACGCCTCATCACCACCTGCACCAGCGCGAACTTCAAGTACTATTTCGTTTGGAAACTCCTCAGCATCTTTCTCAGATTTAAGAATCTCAACAAGTTGTCGCGCAAGCGCCTCTTTTTGTTCACGCAATAATTCAAGTTCTTCATCTGCAACTGACGCAAGGCTCGGATCATCTGCGCGCATTGTTTGCACAGTTTTTTCTTCAGCTAAAATACGTTCATACTCACCTGCAAGGTATGCAGTCTTATGATTCTTCTTTAATTCATCAATTTGTAATTCATGCATATACTCGCTTCATTATACATCGAAAAAACGCCCGGCAAGGCGTTTTTACTTATTTTTTTGCTGATTTTGCTACCTTGCTTGACGCTTCGCGACGTTTTTTAAATTTATCTACACGTCCAGCGGTGTCTAGAATCTTTTCATTACCTGTGTAAAATGGATGGCAAGCACTGCAAATTTCAACAGAAATTTCCTTTACTGTTCCCGCAATTTTATGGGTTGCTCCACAGGCGCAAGTAACTGTTGCGCCAGAATAGTATTGTGGGTGAATGTCTTTTTTCATACGTTACGGTATTTTACAGGTTTTTATAGAAAAATCAAGTCTAATTTCCTGAAAGTGGGTCAATCATATTTTCTTGAATATTTTGCGCCTTTTGCATTACACTTGTGCCATAAAAGCTATTTGCAGGTTTGCGACTATCGCAGGCGCGTCCAGAATAGTACCTACAAGCAGCATTTTTCTCAGCACTGTATGTTTGTGCATCAGCACCAAGATCAGCAAGGTATATCGCCGATGCCATAAAGGCATCTCGAGGAGCCCATGGATCAGGACTCGAAACACCAAGAGCTGCTGCTATTCGTGAAGCAAGCAATTTCCATGTTGATGGAATAAATTGAGATGGCCCCATTGCTCCCCCATAGCCTGAACCAGCGATTGGACATGAGACAAGAGTCTTAAATGGATCTCTACCAACTTGGGCTGTAATCTCCATAAAAGGACCGACGTCTCGTGATGGTTTCATTACATTCGCAATAGTTCTTCCTGATTTATACCCTATCCCC
>CAZRBQ010000002.1:0-21121 GCA_964598385.1 uncultured Candidatus Saccharibacteria bacterium | reverse complement strand
CTGCAAGATAACAAGACCCTTGATCTGTACCTAAATTACTTTCCTGAGTGAGAATTGCAAGCAAAAAAGCAGGCCTAACACCAGTTTTCTGTGATGCTTCAGTTGCAAACTCAAGTGCATCTTTAAAAGGAATTGCCTTGGTATCACGAAGATTAAAAAGTGCAGACAAAATTTGAGCACGACGTTTTGCTTTTTCAGCAAGTAATTGCTGATATTGTTTTTCTTTATTCTTACTTATTGAAAGAAGTTGCTGCTTTTCCTTTTCTGACTTTTGTATAGCTCGTTGAGCTGCTTCAAGTGCAGCGCGAGCATCTTCTTCAGCATTTTGCTTTTGCTCAAGAGTCTTCTTTTCTGTTTCAGTTTTTGTTTTAACACCACGAATACTATCAACTGAATCTTTTATATCTCGCTTAATTGATTGAAAATTATCTAGGTCACCATAAAAACCCGATAGAGATTCGCCAGATAATACAAGGTGTACAATATTTGACTCATCTATTTCGTTTGTCTTTCGAACAAGCTGTGCAAGAGATTCTTTTTCGCGTTCAATTTTTTCCGTTAGTTCATTAATTGTCTCTTTTTTTTGATTAATTTCACCTCCTAGTTTCTGAATAACAAGGTTTTTTGCTTTAATATCAAGCTTCGCCTTGTTAATTTTAGTTGTTAGAATTGCAATATCATTTTGCAATGATTTAGACTGCCCTTTTTGACCATCAAGCTCCTTTTGCTTTGAAGTAATTTCTGCTTCGAGTGCTGCTAGCTCTGCCTCAAGCGCAGCTTTTTGCGCTTGCGCGTTGGAAAGTTGCGTTGTAGTTTGTGCATTAACTTTCGAAAAATGTATACCTGCATTATTTATTGCTGGAAACACTATTGCAAGCACAGTAAAAAATATAACCATTTTCAATCGCCACATATTCATATATGACTATTTTAGCAAGTTTTTGTTACAAACAAAAATCCCCTTTCGGGGTTTTGTTAAGCTTCTGTATTTTCTTCTTCTTTTTTACCTTTTTGTTCAACCTCAATCGAAGAGAGGTCAACTGGAGCACTTTCAGTTTCTTCTTTTTGTGCGGCAACAAGTGCTACTACTTCGTGCCCTTCAGTAACAATTGTAACTCCTTTTGGAGCAACAAGGTCAGAAACATGGATTTGATTCTCAAGTGTTTCAAGTACAGAGATATCAACCATGATTGAATGAGGTAGATCATTAGGAAGTGCTCGGACAGTAACTTCGTGGAGAACTTTTGTTAGTGTTCCAAGACCTGATTTTGCAGCTGGAGCTTCACCGGTAAATTCAAGCGGTACTGAAACTTCAACATCTTTATTCATATCTACTACCAAAAAATCAGCATGGAGTGGCGTACCTTTTACAGGATGAAATTGTACTTCATGAATAAGTGTACTAACTTCCCCATTATCGGTCGAAAGTATTATTGGTGTTGATTCACCTGCTTTTCGCCATACTTTTTCAAATTCTACAAGAGAAACAGCAATTGGTGTTGTTTCTTTTCCAGAACCATAAAAAACTGCAGGCATCATACCCTTGTCTCGTAATGCCGTATTGTCACCCACAGAATCTCGCTTTTTTGCTGCTAGTGTAAACATGGGCCTAATTATATACAAAAATCAAATCTTGTAAAGACCCTTATTTGCAAAGGATATTTAGGTACTATTTATATGGTTGGCTTTTGAATATATCGTTTTATATCCTCAATAGTTGCTCCATACTTCTTTTTTGGATTCAAAATAAATTTTGGATCAAAAATAGTCTTTACCTTTCCAAAAAGCTCATACATACCAGGTCCAAACATAAAGGCTAAATATGGCGTACGAATTATTCCATCATTATGTTCTGCTGTAATTGATCCACGATAATCAAGCACAAGCTTATATACTCGATCAGAAAGCTCTAAGATTTGTGGAACAGTATCAGGGTTATTAAAATCCATTAGTGGAATTATATGAAAATTACCATTTCCAGCATGACCTGCAATTGTATAAATAATATTTTTATAGTCACTTAAAATAGTATTTAACTTAGGTAAGAATTCAGGTAAAAATTCTGGCGCTACGATGATATCATCAATAAACGGTGCTGTTCGTCGTCCTTTTGTGTGTTTTCTAAGTAAGGCAAACGAGTCGCGTCTCATCTGCCAATATTTTTTTGATTCCTGTTCATCGCGAGTTAACCTAGCCTTTAAACCAACACTTTTCATTTTCAAAAGCGCGTACATCGCACGCTCCTTTACTTCACGAGCATTTGTTCCTGTAAACTCAGCAAGTAAAATTAATTTAGGAACACCTCCAAAAAGCACCATTTTAAATTCAGGTAAAAATGATAATGCAAACCGTATTGTTCCAAAAATACCTTTTGTTTTCACGAAATCACCAAAAAATTGCATTGCAAGCTTAAATGTTTTGTCGTCATACGACTCAAGACTTTCAGGTTTGAAAGTTAATAATTCGTCAACAATATCTCCCAAATACTGCAAATCATCAAGAAACAATACTAAAAGTTCGCGCGTTGTCGGTACTTCCACAAGGGAAAATGTTATTTCAGTGACAATACCAAGTGTTCCTTGCGAACCAACGATAAGTTGTGCGAGATCAAATCGCTCATTATCATCATCTGGGTTATCTAAATTCCACACATCCCATAGCGCATAGCCAGCAGAATTCTTTGATACAGCAGGTTTTGCCTTTTTTATTTCTTCGTAATTAGATTTTATTAACTCAACAATTTGTTTATATACCTGACCCTCAAATGTTGGCTCTGCTACTTTTTGATATAATTCTTTTTTTGTAAGTGGACGTACTTCATATTCATAGCCATCAGCAAACACAACACGTAGTGATTTAACATAATTTCTAGTAGCTCCATGACGAAGGGTTATCTCACCAGCAGAATTATTACCTACCATACCACCGACAGTATTAAGTGATTTTGATGCTGTATAAGAAGGAAGAATTAAACCTAGTGCAAGTGTTTCCTTCTCAAAATCACGATAAAACATACCCGGTTGGACAACAGCTCTTTTTGAATCTTTTGAAATAGAAATTAATGAATTCATATACCGAGTGATATCAACAATAATTGAGTCATTAAGTGGACCACCTGACATACATGTTCCAGCCGCACGAACTGTTAGAGAAAGTGTTGGGTATTTTTCTTTTGATTCTCGAACAAATCGTACTAAGTTTTGAATATCTAGGGAATCTTTTGGAAATACAACCATCGCAGGACGAATTTCGAAAATACTGGCATCATGAGAATATGCGGTACGAGTTGCATCGCTATCATCAATATCTCCTTTAAAAAATTTTTTGATTTCTTCTTTCATAGTATTATTGCCCATATTTTCCAATCGACGCAGCGCTACTTTCTTGTGCACGTTGTAACAAAAGAGCTTGTGCTTCTTTTACTTTTGTCATATCGCTTGCCCAAAGTGTAAGTGCATCATTTTGAATTGCCCTACCAAAAGAAAAAGTAAGCGGCCAAGGGAGTTTTTCTGTATGCATAGCATTCAAATAGCTATTTACAGATTCTGCATCAAGCCCTCCTGATAATAAAATTATTCCACCAATTGTATTTGGCACATAGTCAACAAAACAACGTATTGTCATTTCTGCAACCTTTTCAACTGACTCTTTCGGCGCATCAATACCTGGTACCACCAATCCTGTTTTTAATAACAACCCTGGTAAATATACTTCAGCTTGATTTAAGCGTACAAAAAGCACATCAAGAATATCGCTTACTATTTTTTCTGTTCTTTCAATATCGTGATTTCCATCCATTAATATCTCCGGCTCAACGATTGGCACCAAGCCAACCTCTTGGCACTGTTTTGCATAACGAGTAAGTCGAATTGTATTTTCAGCAATTAATTCATCTGTCGGTGTTGTATCACTTATACGAAAAACAGCACGCCATTTTGCAAACACAGCGCCATCATTTTTATATTTCTGTAATCGATCAGCTAAACCATCAAGACCTTTTGTAATTTTTTCTTTTCCTTTGTACACTTCTAGTCCTTGATCAACCTTAATGCCTGGCAACATCCCTTTTTCTTTAAATAGTTCGAGAAACGATTTTTGATCTGCAGTTGTTTGATTGAATGTTTCTTCAACCATTATCATTCCACTAACATAGTGTTCAATATCAGGTGTAGTTATAATCATTTCTCGATACGCGCGTCGAGTTTCGAGAGTAGAAGGTAAACCAAGCTTTTCAAAACGCTTTGTACAAGTCTCGGTGCTTTCATCGATTGCCAATATTCCTTTTGGTGATGCTACTAATGCACGAGCATTTGTAGCAAGAATATCATTATAATTCATATCGAAATAAAAATTTTGTTATAGCATTGGTAATTGTTGTAGAACCAGGAAAAATATTATAAATAATTCCTACAGTAAAAAATACCATTGCCAACTTTATATTTAAAAATGAAAGAAAAATAGCTCCGTATGCACAAAATACAGGAAATAAAATGCGCAAATAAGCATGGTTTTCTTCTTTTGCACTAATTTCTTGGTGGCCTACTGGCCCAACATCAACATAGCGACGCATATAATAGAGTGTTGTTCCAATTAAAATGACATTTGTAGCAAAAATTACGACTGCCGTTTGATAATCACTATATCTTCCAAGGAAATTTGAAGAGAATGGTACAAGGGCAACAAAAAAGAAAAATAATGCATTGATATTCGTAAGCTTTAGGTCAACACCTTTTGCATATACAGAAACAATAAAATGGTGTGCTCTCCAATAGGTGAAGAGTAGTGAAAACGAAAGAAGATAGCTTAAAAATAGCGGGTACATTCTGTAAAGAGATAAGAGAAGATCTTGCTCAGTTGGAGAAGTAAAATCTGGCACATGAATATCAAAAACAAGAATTGTCATCACAATTGCAAATATTCCGTCTGCGAGCGCATCAAGTCGTGATTGCTTCATGCTTTGCATTGTAACACAAAGAAACTTTTGTAGATTTCCCCACCATAGAATGATTATTTGTATTTTGTTATACTAACTATATGAAAAGCTACGACATTATCGCAATCGGTGATATTGTAACCGATGCATTTATTAAACTTAAAGACGCAAATGTTCATTGCAAACTCGATAAGTCTGCATGTGAGCTTTGTGTTAAGTTCGGCGATAAAGTCCCCTATGAGTATGTTGAGGTAGTAAAAGCTGTTGGCAACAGCGCAAACGCTGCAGTTGCTGGTGCTCGACTTGGACTCTCTGTTGCGCTCATCGCAACGGTTGGAAATGATCAAAATGGAAATGAATGTCTTGAAGAACTAAAAAAGAATAATGTTTCGACTGAATTTATGGCAATTAATAATGAATATCCTACGAATTATCATTATGTCTTATGGTATGATGTCGAGCGTACCATTTTAGTTAAACATGCCCCATTCCCTTATAAACTTCCATCACAAATGCCAGCACCACGATATTTGTATCTTTCTTCAATGGGTGAAAATTCTATTGATTATCATGATGAAATCGCAACATTTCTTGAAAAAAATCCTGAAACTAAATTAGTTTTTCAACCTGGCACCTTCCAAATGAAACTCGGGTATGAAAAATTAATAAGAATTTACAAACGTACAGATATTTTTTTCTGCAATGTAGAAGAAGCACAACGAATTTTAGAAATTGAAACGAGAGATATCGCCACTCTACTTAAAGAACTACATCTTCGTGGGCCAAAAATTGTTGTAATTACTGACAGTATTAATGGTGCATATGCCTCAGATGGCACTCAAGCATGGTTTATGCCTGTATACCCACATACACCATTTGAACGCACTGGTGCAGGTGACGCTTTTGCCTCCACTGTCACTAGTGCTCTTGCACACGGGCTTTCTCTAGAAGAAGCATTATTGTGGGCACCAATAAACTCAATGTCAGTAGTACAATATGTAGGGGCTCAAAAAGGATTGTTATCAAAAGATAAACTTATAGACTACCTAAAAAAAGCTCCGACAGAATATAAACCTTCTCCTTTACTTTAATTATGAATTTTGAAAAAGCGAAATTTGATAATGATAATGAAAGGATTCTAGCATCTGAAAGTGTTGCTCATGAATTTATTCCAAATAAACAATTTGAAAACCTAGACAAAGAAATTATTGAAGATCGTATAACATGGGATAAAGATTTTAAAAAAGATTTCGAAATTAAAAATTTATTGCTCGAAATTGAACATAAAGCCGAATTAGATAATAACGATAAAGCAAGTGAAATATACGAAAGTGACGCATATAAAAAATTAGAATATATTCGTGCTCGACTTAAAAATAAGCTTAAGCGATTAAAAAATGAATTTGAAAAATTAAATAAAGATAATACCGTAGCTGGTAATTTGCTTAATTTGGCAAACAATTACCCTAAATCAATGACAATTGATGAAGCGACTAACCTTACCAAAACCAGAGAACATCTCGCACATCTTGAAGATAAAATCAATGCAATTACGCTCGACATTAAAACGATTGAAGAAGAAATGAAAAATTCTTTCAATAGCATTCCCAATAGTAACTACAAAAATAACTAAATCCACAGTTATATTGACTTTTCTTGTTTTATATGTATAATTAAATTAGAAACTTAAAAACTTCATACAATGACTTCCTATACCGACCCCTACAGCGAGAGCAACATAAGCAATGAGGGTTTAAAAAAAATGCAGCAGTTACTTTTTCAACTGCCCAGCACCCGTGAAGACTCAATGTTATGTGTTGGAGACATCATCAATAAAACATCAAGTCAGAAAACAACAGTAAGCAAAAAAGAATTCGATACTTTTTATTCACTTTGCAAATCAATCACATCACATTCGAGTTTTTCATCGAAGCAGTGTGATCCCCGATTGCGTCGTGTCTACAAAGAACTTCATTGGCACCTGAGCATCTTAAAGGAACATCTTGCGAGAATCGGCATCGAAACTCCTTCAATCGATTTTGAAACCGATGAAGAGAAACGTGTCCGAGACAGCAATGAGGCATTTCTTAAACTTAAATGCGCACGACAGAGTCTTATTGATGCATCAAAGTATCACACAAAACTTCTCGGTGATCTTCGTAATACGAAGCGTACACTTGAGCGTATTTTGTACTCTGACCCAATGCTACGCATTGATGGACTAAGTCATAGCGAGCAACAAAGTATCATTGATACGGCAATCTATTGTCTGATTCCAAAATTAGAAGCTGATTTACAGCATTCTAAATCTCGAATTGAGGAATTTGAAAGACAAGTCAGAGCAGCAGAGGCTCCAGAAAAATGGTATAAGTAGAAGATTATTTCTTCAAAGCGTGGCAAATCTGCCACGCTTTTTTTATTTTTTTGAATTTATTGCTTGAATAACAGTTGCTGTAATTTTTTTAATACTCATGCCGTAGTGATCAAGAAGTTCATTTGGTTTTCCTGATTGTCCGAATTTATCATCAACACCAATACGAAGCACTGTTGTTGGCAATATCTCGGAAAGATACTCAGAGACGGCGCTTCCTAAACCTCCCGCCTTCTGGTGTTCCTCAATTGTAACAAGTGCGCGAGTTTCTTTTGCAAGTAGAAGCACCGCTTCAGTATCAAGAGGCTTAATTGTATGCATATTTAGAACTTTTACGCGTATACCTTTTTTTTCTAAATTCTTTGCAACTAGTAGTGCGCGGTGCACAAGTGCACCTGTAGCAATAACTCCTACATGAGCTAAACCATCTGGAGAAAAAAACACTTGTGCTTTACCAATTTCGAATGGTGTTCGTTCTGTTGTCATTATTGGAGTCTTTTCTCTCGCAAGACGTAAATACGCAGGTTTACCAAACTTAGCAAGTGCTTCTGTCGCACGCTCTGCCTGCACACTATCACAAGGAGAAATCACAATCATATTTGGAATTACACGCATAAGTGCAATATCTTCGATTGCCTGATGAGTCCCACCATCAGGACCCACAGAAACTCCAGCATGAGACCCTACAACAATGACAGGTCTATCATTATAAGCAATCGTTGTTCGAATTTGTTCCCAATTTCTACCAGGAGAAAACATTGCATAGCTCGAAACAAAAGGAATTTTTCCAGATGCAGCAAGCCCTGACGCGACAGTTACTAAATTTTGTTCAGCAACACCAACTTCAATAAATCGCTCCGGAAAACGTTCCTTAAATGCAAGCATTTTTGTTGACTCAGTTAAATCAGCGCAAAGCGCAACAACAGCAGTGCTTTGTTCGCCCGCATGTACAAGGCCACTGCCAAAACCAAAGCGGATAGGTTCCTGCGGAACATCATCAGCAAATATCTTTGTACTTAATTGTAGTTTTGAATTTAACATAGTATTATTGATGTTCACCTTTTATTTTTCCACCAAGTGTTCTGAGTTCTTTAAGTGCTTGTGCGCCCTCTTCTTTGCTTGGAGGTTTTCCATGCCATGTATAATCTCGTTCAAAATTGTTTACTCCTTTACCTGGTATTGTATGAGCAATAATAACTGAAGGTTTTTCAAAAACTGCTTGTGCTTGCAAAAATGCTTGATTGAGCGCCATAAAATCATGACCATTCACCTCAATTACATGCCAATTAAACGCTCTCCATTTACTTGCAAGGTCATCGAGGGGCATTATATCTTCGGTATACCCATCAATTTGAATATTATTTCGATCAACAACAGCAATTAAGTTATGTAATTTCTCTTTCGCCGCGAGCATCACTGCTTCCCACGTATTTCCCTCATTCAATTCCCCATCAGAAAGTAAGCAATAGATAAACCGATTTACTGATTTACCATAATCAATTCTGTCAGCAAGCGCCATACCAACCGCCTGCGAAAGTCCTGACCCAAGTGGACCGGAACTTGTTTCAAGAAATGGTAAAAATTCTCTATGAGGGTGTCCTTGCAATCTCGAGCCAAATTTTCGCAAAGTGAGTAACTCATCTTTGGGAAAATAGCCGGCATGAGCCAGTGTTGCATAGTAAACGGGACAAATATGTCCATTTGACAATACAACCCGATCGCGCGAAGGCCATTCTGGATTTTTAGGATCGTGGCGTAATGCGTGAAAATACAGATATGTAAATAGATCTGCCATACCAAGTGCTCCTCGTGTATGCCCCGAGGCTGCTTCAACAAGCATCGTGATGATACTTTCACGAATATCATTTGCACGTCGCATGAGTGCAACCACTTGAGTATCTGTAAGCATACTTGCAGTATACCACTAGAAATTATTTGAGACTTTTAAAATAGTTGATTGTGCTGTGAATATCTTCACTTTCAAAGAGTGCTGTGCCTGAAACAAGTCGTGTAGCTCCAGCATCAATAAGTGCTTGTGCATTTTCCAATGTAACACCACCATCAACAGCAATCGGCAATGAAGGATATCGTTTTTTAAGTTGCATAACTTTCTCAACCACAGCATCATTCAATACCTGTCCTTGGTTACCAATTTTTGTAATACCCATACACTGCACGAATGAAACTTTTTTATTTTCAATACAATCAAACAATGACTCTATAGGTGTTTCAATAGAAATTGCAATACCAATTTCACACACATCATATATATACGGATCGAGGTGGTCAAAAAAACTATTGGGATTTTCTAAAGATTCAATATGAAATATAAGTCGAGACGGACCGATCTTCATTAAATCTGATAATTGTCTCTCTGGATGAGCAATCATAAGATCTAATTCATAATCAATTTGATACCAAAATGGCATCCCTTCTTGTTCTGCAAGAATAGCCTGCCATGCTGAATCAGTACCATCACTATATGGCCATGTACTATTTTTAACAAAAACACCATCACAAATATCAATCTGTAGTATCGGTGTATATCCTTTAATTTTCTCAACTGCTCGCTCGATGGTTTCAAAATTTTTTGGTAATACTGCTGGAATAATTTCAATCATGTGATTATTGATTATGTAACTGTTCTAATTTTTTAATTCGACGAATATGACGTTCTTCATTTGAAAAAGGTGTTGTAAGCCATATTTTGACAGCATACATCGCTTCTTCTGGATTTATAAGACGAGCCCCAAGTGAAAGAATATTACTATCATTATGTAAACGTGAAAGCTTAATAACATCAATTGGGCCACCGTAATACCCAGCAGCACGCACAAAGGGAAAGCGGTTTGCAACAATCGTTTCGCCAATACTTGATCCACCAAGCACTATTCCTCGTGGTGCTTCCTGTTCTTTGTTTATATCTCCTTCTGATATTTCTTTCCAGGCATCCGATACTGCACGCGCAACAGGTCCACAAAAATCTGGATAGTCATCAGTTTCTTCGTACTGATGAGGTCCAAGATCTACAATTTCATAGTTGCCAAGCGAAGCGATAAAAGGCTTCAGCTTTTCTTTTAACTCATATCCGGCATGGTCTGATCCAATATATATTTTCATTTTTTTTGTTGTATTAATTAGATTCTTTACTAATTGTATGAATGCCCGCGTATTTTTTTACTATACCATGTCAACTACAAGTATTTATTATTTCTATCTAAAAAACTAGTAATAAGTTTTTCGGTATAATCAAAAATTAATTTTGCTGTTTGCTTTCCAATTCTACTTTGACCATTTACTCTTAAGTCGTTAGGGTTTGCATTTACAAGATACTCTAGGTATGATTCTAGTTTTTTTGGGTTTTGGCTATATAAATTAAGCATTTCTACAACATCTTCTTCGTGCGAAGTATTTTTCTCTTTATAGAAAGAGATACTTCCAAGTCGAGATAATCCATCCCCTGTTGTTTGGCGAATTTGATTCACTCGGGTCAAAAATTCAAGCATAATGTTTTTTATTTCTGACTTTTCACTATCGAATAGAACATGGTGCATATTCTCATGAGAAAACATGTATTTCTTAACCTCAATATCAGGAACATTTTTTGCTAGATTGAAATTCTGTTTAAATTCTGTCGGGACAGGACTACTACCAAGTGTAATAATTCCATCCCTATGTGAATATCCAGTCCATTCACCATCTTTATATACAAACTGAACACCTTTAGCTTTATTAATTTTCCAAATATCTTTGGTGTAAACTGTCCCCTCAAATAATTTTTCAGGTGCTAGTTTTTCTGGAGTGTTTAAATTATCTAACCGTTCCATACTATTAAATAGTTTTCCCTGTCTTAATGACATGCTCTACGAGCGTGTATGTATACCCCATTTCGTTATCATACCAACCCATAACTTTAACTAAATTACCTCCAACAACACGAGTCATCGCTAAGTCTACAATAGATGCATGGGCGTCACCAAGAATATCACTTGAAACAAGTGGTTCGTTTGTAACTGCAAAGATTTTATTCCAACGTGAATTTCTTGAAGCTTTTATTAAAAATGCATTAACTTCTTCTGCTGTTGTATTCCTTTTAGAAATAAAAGTTATATCTACAATTGATCCAGCAGGTACAGGCACTCGAATTGAAATACCGTCAAATAACCCTTGAAGTTGCGGGAACGCTTTTGTTACAGCAATTGCTGCCCCTGTTGAGCTTGGGACAATATTCATTGCAGCTGCCCTGCCTTCTCGTAAATCTTTTTTACTTGGGCCGTCAACAAGTGCTTGTGATGCAGTGTAGCCATGCACAGTATTCAAAACCGCCTTTTCTATGCCGATTTCTTCATGCAAAATTGCAATTAATGGACTAGCAGCATTTGTAGTACACGATGCATTTGATGTAATGTCACACGTACCAAATTTTTCTTCATTTACACCAAGTAAAATTGTCTCTCCAAGCACTCCGACTGTATCACCATCTTTTGCGGGAGCAGAAATAACAACTTTTTTTGCACCACAATCAATATGAAATTTAGCTTTGTCGTATGAAGCAAATAATCCTGTAGACTCAACAACCACATCAATCGAAAGCTCTTTCCATGGTAACTTTGTTGTATCTTTTTCAGAAAGTACACGAACTTTTCTAACCTCAATACCACCCGTTGGGTCACCTTTTAGATCAGGGATGCCTTTATCAAATGTAATTTCAAGTGTATCTCCATTCACCGTTACATCATTTTGCCACGTTCGATAAACACTATCATATTTCAGTAAGTATGCGAGACTTTCAATTGAACCAAGGTCGTTTACTGCCACAACTTCAATTTCAGGTCGCTCCCAAGCAACCTTAAGAAACGCACGGCCAATTCTTCCAAAACCGTTTATTGCTACACGAATTTTTTTATCCATACCACTATTTTATCAAATCAATAAGAATTTGACGTGCAAGCTGGGGATTTGCTGAGCCACCTGTTTCTTTCATTATTTTCCCAACAAGTGACATAATTGCATTTTCTTTTCCTGCTTTATAGGTTGCAACAACAGTTTCATTTTCATTAATTATTTTTTGTGCAAGCACTTTAAGTTCATTTTCATCATTTTTTTGCAAAAGATTATGTTCGCTCGCATAATTTTGTGGAGAAAAATCTTTTTCTGTAAGTAATACCAAAATATCTTTTGCGGCTCTTGATGAAATTTCATTATGATAAAACATGGTCACAAGCTCTGCAAAATAATTTGCACTTGGTAAACGAGCTGCAGGGTTAGCTTTTTTTATTCCTAAATAATCAGAAGTTGTAAAGTTTGCAGCAATTTGCGCTAAAAGTATTATAGCTTCGCTATCATTCTTTGAAATTTCCTGCATTACAGTTTCATACCATTTCCCTAACTCTGGATCATTTACAAAAGTTTCAATATCTTCATTTTTAATACCATAGTCATTTTTATAACGAATTCGTTTTGCGTCTGGTAACTCTGGCAATTCTTTTCGCAATGTTTCAAGATCAAAAAGTTCTTTAATAACAAGTTTTGGTAAATCTGGATCTGGGAAATACCGATATTCCTGACTATCCTCTTTACTTCGCTGAGAAAAAGTAGCTTGCTTATTTTCATCCCATCCACGAGTTTCTTGTATAATTTCATTTTCACGACCAGCTTCAATAAGTTCAATCATGCGTAATGTTTCGTATCGTATAGCTCGCTCTGCACTCCTGATTGAGTTGAGATTTTTTACTTCAACTTTTGTTCCCCATTTTTTTGGATCAGTTGAAACTGAAATGTTTGCTTCAACACGCATCTCTCCTTTTTCCATATTTGCCTCTGAAGCACCAAGATACCAAAGTAATAACTGATACTCGCGAGCAAAACGTCCTGCTGCAACAGCTGCTTCATCAGCAGTATTGAAAGTGTGTGCATCTGTCACAAGTTCCATGAGTGGCACGCCAGCTCTATTGAAATCTACCAATGAAAAATCTCCTCTATCATGTTTTGAGTTTCCAGTATCTTCTTCAAGGTGTATACGTGTTATTGCAAAGTCAGCAAGACGCCCTCCAGATACTATAGGATATTTATATTGTGAAATTTGATATCCTTTTGGTATATCAGGATAAAAATAATTTTTTCGATCAAATTCTGTAAAATCTTCAGCGATAGTTGCGCCAACAGCAAGACCAACACGAACAACTTGTTTTACTGCTTCTTTGTTAATGACAGGAAGCGCCCCAGGTTGAGCAGTACATACTGGACAGATATTTTTATTCGGTATTGTTTCATCTGGATCATTTTTACACCCACAAAACATCTTTGATTTTGTTTTGAGTTCAGCGTGTATTTCCAAACCTATAGTTGTGTAATATGTAGGCTCCATTTGCAAAAGTATATCGTATTATCCGCAAACTTTTTAATACTTGCATCATCAAAAAGTGACACACAAAATACCGGCTTATTGTATACCTCAAATTCTTTTATTGCATTTTTCACTTCAGTTTCTATCAACATATCTGTTTTTGTAAGCAGAATAATTTCTTGTTTTTCTGATAAACCTTCTCCGTATGACTCAAGTTCTTTTCGGATTGTTGCATAATTATTCTTCATCGTTGCAAGCGTGTCACATGGCACAAGATGTACGAGCATTTTTGTACGCTTGATATGGCGCAAAAACTTTGTTCCAAGACCTTTTCCTTGAGATGCTCCCTCAATAAGTCCTGGAATATCTGCAATTATGTATCCATAAAAATCACCAAGGTTTGGATCAATTGTTGTAAAAGCATAGTCACCTATTTTTGCTTGAGCATTTGTTAATGCATTTAACAACGAACTCTTCCCAGCATTTGGGAGTCCGACCAAACCAATATCAGCAACGAGCTCAAGCGAAACAGAAAAATCTGCTTCTTCACCCACAACGCCAAGTGTTGCTTCTTTGGGTGAAGTATTAATTGAACTTTTAAAATGTTCATTCCCCCATCCTCCTTTACCACCACGCAGAATTAAATGAGTTTCCCCTTCTTCAAGTAATGAGTATATTTCTCCTGTCGTTAAATTTCGAACTATTGAACCAAGTGGTAGTGCAATATAAAGATCGTCACCTTCTTTTCCTTGTCGACTTGCTTTTTCTCCTGGATTTCCATCGTGAGCAGCAAATTCTTTTTCATGCCGATATTGTGCAAGCGTGTGCATTGAGCGCACACCTCGAATGTATACGTCACCACCGCGACCACCATTACCTCCCGACGGTCCACCTCGGTTAATAAATTTCTCGTGTCGCCAGCGTACTACACCATCTCCACCCTTGCCAGCCCGAGCATGAAATTGTATTTCATCAACAAAAGCCATACTATATTATGCTGCATGTTTTTGATTCCTTGATGGCAATATTTCGCCATTTTCGTCTAAAATGTCCTTAAATTCACTTCGATACGGTATGGTGATATGTACCCTAAACGCCACCACCCCTCGAGCATCTTTTGACTGAGAAACCCTTGCAGTATCTCTACCATAGCGAGAATTGAGGTCATCTGCAAGTAGTTGTGCACTTTGCTCATCATAACGCACAAGATCTCCGTGTTGTGCCATGGTTATAGCTTTTGTGGCTAATTCATGGAGTATTACCTTTTTTTCAAAATCTTTTACATCTTCCAAAAAATGGATAGCTTGACTTGATTCACCAGATTCTGGAAACATGTCGAGTTGCTCATAATTCATAATAAATAACGTTATGCGTTTACTGCTAATTGTGCAAGCGTGCGAGCACCCAAAAGAGAACCTGCTACAACCAAAAAACAATCTTTATGACAAAAAAGTGCATCAGAAACACCAGTTATTTTCGCAAGTTCTTCGCTTCTCAATCCTCCCCATTCCCTTGGAAAATACTTTCGATACTTCATTTCAAGTGGGTTACCTTTCGGTACAGCTTGTACTTGATATTTTTTATCTTCTCTCGGTGAAATTATATATAATGGCTCTTCGTATTTTGATAGCGTTTCTTTCCATGGATAATGCATTGGAAATTCGATTATAGTTTTATCAATTGCATCTTGATACACTCGCAATACTTCTTGTTCCGCGACAATTTTATCCTCTGCTTTTTTAATTTCACGCTGTATGATTTGTTTTGCAAATGCAACAACTGTCGGAAATATATCAGTTGGCGACTGATCATTTTCTTTCCACGTAGGCACAAACGCTGCAATTGCTTGCGCAATAGAATATTCATATATATTTTCAATTTTTGGCGAATACAACAACATGCCACTATCTCCTGCATCTATCGGGATTACAAGCTTCTTTTCAACTTTCTCAACTACACGCACATCATTACACAATAACGGTGCAAATGTTTTCCATACAAGCCCAAACGATGCATATGGAATACCATTATCTCTTATACCTGCACCTTCTTTTTGATGATGATCAAAACGATTACGTGATGGATCATACTCCCCACCTACATCAATAAGAAAATCTGCTGTTACGAATTCATCTTCATTACGAGTTCGAACTACTGTATACTTTGTGTCTGTTTTTTCTAAATACAATTCCAATGTAGCAACTGCAAAAACATCATCGCAATGAAATTGACCGCTGTGAGTTACAATTTTTTTCATATAGTCACTTTACTTGTTTGAAGGTAATTCCACAAGGTCAAATAAAAATGTTAAAAAACGCTGTATGATAATAAAAATGAGCACAAAGCCTGCAATTAAAATAATTACCTTTTTAATATCAGTGCTAATTGCAAAGGCTGCAGCACTAAAAAAATAACCTAAACCTAAAAATGTTGCTATCCATACAAATGAAGAAAGTATCTCAGCCCTAATATATAATCTAAAATTTGCTCGCATATAACCAGCAAAAATCATTGTTACATGATTAACGCCGTAAATAAATTTTGAAATAAAAATTGACCAAAATGGACGTTCGCGAAATCGTGGCAACAAAAGCAAAATCTTTTTTTCAACATAGCAAAGCAATGGGCTTTGTGGCCATCGTTTTGCAATCCATCCCCCAAGGGAATAACCAAAAATAGTTTTTACTATCGCCGCGACGGTTACAAGTACAACTGTTTCAGGCACTGAAAGTATATTCATGTGCATTAGTACTCCTGCAAAAATGAGCACAATCTCACCTTCTAGTATTACACCCAAAAAAAGGCAAACACTAGACAAAAGTTCATGTGTTAAAAAAAATTGTGCCAATGATGGAAATGCTCCCATGAATAAATCAAATGTTTACTCTTCTTTTAAGAATTTCCCTCCAAGCCAATTGATAATCGACACAATGAGCGCCCCCCAAAATGCAGCCATGAAATTCGCAACTGAAAAACCAGAAATTACTCGTGCAACCAACCAAAAGAAAAATCCATTAAGTAATAATGAAAATAGCCCGAGTGTCAAAATATTAATCGGTAAAGTCAGGATTTTAATAATTGGTTTTATAATTGTATTGATAAATCCAAGGACCGCAGCAACTATGACTGCTGTAAGGAAACTTTGTACTTGTATGCCATCAATTGCATATGCTGCAGCAAGCACTGCAAGTGAGAGCAATAACCAATGTAGTAATAATTTCATATAGTAAAAATTAAAATAATGAATCAACGACTGATTTTACGACTGTACCATCAGCCTTTCCTTTTAATGTTTTCATAAGTTCTGCCATAAGTATTCCCTTTTTCGATGAATCACTAATCCCGAGACGCTCTTTTGCCTGTACTGCTTGTATGCGTATCTCTGATTCACCCATTTGCTCTGGTAAATACTTTTCTAATATGGCTAATTGTGCCCTATCCTCATCGGCAAGATCATTTCGCCCACCTTTCTCAAATTGCACGATTGCGTCTTTACGTTGCTTTGCAATTTTTGCAATAACAGTAAGCACACTTTCATCGTTGAGCATCTCTTGAGGGGTTTTCCCTTGCGCTACAAGTTCATTGGTAAGCGCCGTAACAACACCACGCAGAGTATCAAGCGCAACTTGATCTTTTGCCTTTAAGGCATCTTTTATTGAATCTTTAAGTTCTTGGTGAAGCATACTCTTAGTATACCAAAGACGCCCATAGCAAGCATCCACAAAAAATAATGTATACTTGTTGATATGACTACATTACTTTTTTTAGATACAGAAACAACTGGAAACACTTCCGATGACCGTCTTTGCCAAATTGCTTATATAGCTGTACCACTTACAACCGATGAGTATAACAGTGTGACAATACAAGAAATTACTACCGCACTCTATAAACCACCTGTACCTATTTCTATTGATGCAATGGTTGTACATCATATTACGAATGCAATGGTGAATGATAAACCTGCTTTTTTAAATAGCCAAGAGCACAAAGAGCTCGTCGCACTCCTTGCCGACAATAAAACAGTCTTTATTGCACACAATGCAAAATATGATATTGGAATTCTTTCAAAAGAAGGTATCGATGTATCAAAACATATTTGCACTCTGAAAGTTGCACGCTATCTCGATAAGGAAGGCTCAATACCTCGTCACAGCCTTCAATATCTACGGTATTTTTTAGATTTACAAATTGATAACGCACCAGCACATGATGCACGGGGTGATGTCTTGGTTTTAAGTGAATTGTTTAAGCGATTATTAAAAAAAATGATTGTGGAGTGTGGCTCGTACGAACAAGCAATAGACAAAATGGTTGAAATTTCAAAACAACCAACACTTATCCCATCATTTACTTTTGGAAAACACAGCGGAAAAAAGATTGCTGATGTCGCTAAAGAAGCACGAGACTACCTCGAATGGCTTTTGCAACAAAAGCTTGCAAACAGTGACGATGATGATGAAGATTGGATTTATACATTAAGACACCATTTAGGTATAAAATAAAAAGCGCCTTAGGGCGCTTTTGTTATTTTCCTATGTTTACATGCAGTATAAGTGCAATTAACAAAAGGATAATAGTTAGAAAGAAGAAACGCAGACTTGCTGAATTTGAAGACTTGATCAAAATAAACAAAATTAAGACCAAGCACACAAAGGCAAGTTTTGTCCAAATAATTTTCTCAGACCACATTTCGATTGACCAGACTTTGTATAGTGACACACAGAGCATCAACAATGAAAGAATGGCGCCGGATATTTGTATCCTTGATAGCCGTGTAAACAGG
Organism: uncultured Candidatus Saccharibacteria bacterium; assembly: GCA_964598385.1. Lineage (GTDB taxonomy): Bacteria > Patescibacteriota > Minisyncoccia > Phycocordibacterales > UBA9973 > CALRHK01. The sequence continues at coordinate 2,685 of CAZRBQ010000002.1, read as the reverse complement.
GTTTTTTCCATGTTCGTACGAATTTTAAAAATGCGTTTTATTGTTTATATAATAAAAAACATTTTTAGTCAATAGTAGGCATTTTCTTAAAGTACGAATCGTCCTATACACTGCGTTACAATCCACGAGAATTCTACAACGAACAATAACGAAGCAATTACTGTTATGGATTCAGGTATTTTTTCATTATATGAATGCTTTGTCTTGAAGTATAGTCCAGTTAACACTAAAGAAAGAAGCACGGTGCCATTTAGTATTGTTATAATCGCAATACTTTCAGGGCGGATTGGATCATACGCCTCGATTGCTGATAAGGCAGTGATGGTCAACAACAACTTCACGATACAAAACATGAGATTGTAATTATCAAAAACAAAAAGCGCTTTCGTATTCTGGTTTCTTATTTTCATGTGAAAGATTTTCCCAAGTATAGCGTGAAAATACCTTTCGTCAATTATCGATTTTTTAATACATCACGAATCTCAGTAAGCAGTTCTACTTCTTTGCTTGGTGTCACTTGTACTACTGGTGTTGCCTCTTTTTGTTTCTTAAAACGATTCAACGCACGAATCACCATAAAAATTGCAAACGCAACAATAAGAAAACTTACTAACGCATTAATAAACAAACCATAATTTAAAGTTATTGCTTCGCTTGTTTCGGTCGCCGACTTTAAAACTACCACCTTATTTGAAAAATCAACCCCACCCGTAAGAATTCCAATAGGAGGCATGAGAACATCCTTAACCAAAGAATCAACAATTTTCCCAAAAGCACTTCCAATAACCACACCCACTGCAAGATCTATTACGTTGCCTTTAAAAGCAAACTCGCGAAATTCTTTAAGCATACTACCAGTATATCCCCCTAGCACCCTATGTTACAATAGCCGTATGACTATCGTATTTATAGCTTTAGGAGTATTGATTGGCGCTCTTGTAGTGGTATTTATTATGCGCACAAAACAAAACACTTCACATGATACAGGCGCACTTTCCCTTCTCCTTGAACAGATGAATACCTTGACCCGTACAGTAGATGCAAAACTCAATGAGTCCCAAAAGGAAATGACAGAAACAATTCGCTATCAAACTCGACAATCAACTGAACTTATCCGCGACATTACCGAACGGCTTACAAAACTTGACGCTACAAATACACAAGTTATTTCGTTCACAAAACAACTTGAAGAATTACAAACAATTTTAAAAAATCCGAAACAACGTGGCATTCTTGGCGAATATTATCTCGAAACACTTTTGAAAAACACGATGCCTCCAGGGTCATACCAAATGCAATTTAGTTTCCCCGATGGTGTCATTGTTGATGCGGCTATTTTTGTCAAAGATAAAATTATTCCTGGGGGGGGGGGGGGGGGACTTGAGAATTATAACCGAATTTCTGAAACACGAGATACTGCCGAGCGTGAACGGCTTGAAAAACTTTTTGTGACTGATCTAAAAAATCGAATCGTTGAAACTGCAAAATATGTTAAACCTGAAAATGGCACACTTGATTTTGCATTTATGTTTATTCCACACGAAGCAATTTATTATGATTTACTGATAAACAAAATTGGCGCTGTCACAGAAGAAACAGAAAACCTCATCCAGCGTGCTGCTTCAAAATATAAAGTAATTATTGTCTCACCAACTTCATTTCTCGCATACCTTCAGACAGTCCTGCAAGGACTTCGTGCATTACAAATTGAGGAAACTGCAAAAGATATTATTAAGCGTGTTGAAGAACTCGGTAAACACCTTAAAAGCTACGAAGAGTACCACAATAAACTTGGAACATCCCTTGCAACGGTTGTAAACCATTACACACATTCAGGAAAGGAATTAAAAAAGATTGATAAAGATGTTTTACGAATTACAGGAGATGCCCCCGGTGTTGACCCTGTGCTTGTCGAAAAACCGTACCAAGAGTAAACCCCGCAAATGCGGGGTTTGATTTAGTCAATATAACTTTCTGGAATGGAAGTGCCTTGAATCATTCGTGCACCTTCACGTAACTTAAGTCTCAACAGTTGGCCCTTCACGAGCTCTACGACTGCTTCAACAAAATCGTCGAGGGTTGAATGAACCCGAATGTCATCATCTTTGTGGTACTCAAGCTCAGCCTCAAAAAATCGATCGAGCTTATAGTTTTCATCTTTGTATACTGCGAGTCGCGTTCCAAGATGAAATACGAGTGGTAATGTTTGCGAAAGAATATGCTTCGCATACATACCATAACCTGATTTATCCACGAGGTCATTGTCTGACTCAAGTGGCTCGGGAAAACCTACCGCAATAACACCATCTCGGATGAGCATGCGATGTTGCTCTGCAAGCCATGCGAAATTTTCCACATGGTGCGCACGAACCTTCTCTTCGGTTGAAGATGTGAGCTCATCAGTTCGGTTCGTGATGATTGTAATCATAACATCCTCTTTTTGTGCACGTGCTTCGAGAAGTTCGAGAAATATCTCGAATGATTTTTTAGGAGCACCAATAATCGGGAAAACCGCAAATACGGCTATGCCGTGAATCTTCTCAGACGTTTTTCCTGGGCTGATAATCTTGAGTCGTTCCATATTGAATTGTTTAAGGTTCAGATTTTGACTATACCACATATTGAATATATTTCAATTTTACGATATAGTTTTGCTACTTGGCCCTATCGTCTAACGGTTAGGAC
>CAZRBQ010000001.1:13654-27715 GCA_964598385.1 uncultured Candidatus Saccharibacteria bacterium | reverse complement strand
CCCAGATATGATTAAATTTTCGGTTTTTTGTGTTGCATCCCCTGTCATCATAAATGACGTAGCCCCGTAAGTAAGCTTGCCTACAATTGAACCATCATTTGTTGTCCATGTAGCAACATCGCGATCAGGAAATAATACTGAAAATTCAATAGCATGAATCTTATCAAGAACAATACGAAGCCCTTTACGTGCAATGAGGGTTGGAATATTTTCATCTTTTAACATTTGTGAAAGTGTTTTATAGGTATCAGTATCACTCATTGTCCCAGGTTCAACTACAAGTGAAACAGCATATTCACGAAGAAGTGGAATAATCCCCGCATAGTGATCTTTGTCAGGGTTGGTAATTACAACTACGTCGATTGACCGATCGCCGTATGGCATTACAGCATCAAGTTCACGCAACAACGTTGTGTCTGGCCCACCGTCAATTAACATCTGTGTACCGGTTGGTGTTTGAACAAATAACGCATCACCCTGTCCAACAGAAAGCATGGAAACAGAAAGAAACTTGTTCTCAATTTTTTCAGTCCTATAAACAACAAACAACACCAAAATCAGTGTCAGTAATCCAACGGTAATCCAAAGCCGTTTTACATTCATGACTCTATTGTATTGTATTAGTGAGGCTTGCACTATATACTGCAAGTAATTACTCACTTAATTTTATTTTATGTTTACAGCAAAAACATTTTCACTACCCGCCCTTGAAGGTATTTCCGAAAAAAATATTTCAGAACACCTAAAATTATATGAAGGCTATGTGCGTGGAGCAAACTTTTGTTATGAAACCGTACAGGAGCTTCGTAAGGACTACGACGAAAATGCTTACCTTATTGGTGAACTTACACGAAGGTTTAGTTTTGAATTTAACGGCATGCGCAATCATGAGTGCTATTTTGGAAATTTTGAAAACGGGAGTGAGATTTTTGATGAAACATCTCTTCTCGGACAAAAAATAATTGCGACATTTGGTTCATATCAAAACTTCGTAACTATAGTGACACAGACAGCGCTCACTCGTGGCATCGGATGGGTATTTCTTTCACATGATACAGAAAATGAGGAGCTCCTTATACACTGGGTTGACGAGCAACACATTGGACAACTTGGAGGAATTACTCCGCTTATTGCACTTGATATGTGGGAGCATGCATTTGTTTATGACTACCCAACGAGCGAAAAGAAAAAATATATCGAAGCTTTTTTCAAAAACCTAAATTGGAAAACAATAGAAAATCGATATTCCCACACAAAGAATAAATAAAAAAACCGAGCATAGGCTCGGTTTTTAATTACCCCTCGTCCCTTTTAGGAAAGGGAGTAATTTTTAAACGTTTTTCCGAACGCGATCTTTACTTCAATCACGACAGCCTTGTTAACGCGCGCAGTGCGGAGTGTGATCGATTCGTTGCCATAGGTTTTGTTTCTCAAAACAAACACTGTGGCAATTTTTTCAGCCGCAGCTTTTGATACGAATACCGGATTTCCTTTCTCTGAAAACTGAATGTAGATGAGATACCTCTTCTCATCCGGTACTGCATCAAGCGCCTCAACTGATACATTCGTTACGGTGCGAGGGTTAGTAATTCTCAACTCTTTTGCAAGAATCGTAGTTACATCTCCAATCGAAGGGGCGATTACTTTTTTCATATGGAACTATTTGGGGTTTTTTTTATAGTATCATATTTATTTAATTTTGTCAATATCTTCCTACCCCAAAAATACCACCACAAAATAAAGTATAGTAGGAGTAACATCCAAAAGGGAAATGCAGGTACTACTACCTTTGCAAACGGAAACCCTGCGACGCCAGTAATTAAAAACAAGATATAACCAAGTATAAAACGTGCCAAAAGAGCAACCGGCAATGCAAGCACAATACTAATACTTCCAAGCATAACTGCAATAAAACCAAAAAGCATTGCAGAAGGTACAAATGGCAATACGAGTAGATTTACTGGCAATGAAACAACTGATAGTATGCCCATTTTGTAAAGTAGAAACGGAAGTGTTGTTATGGTTGTTGCAACAGTTGCAGAGACAATACTTCTAATTCCAAACTTTTCCGAAAGTTTAAAAAACCACGGCTCAACCTTTGGCGTAACAAAAATAAGTCCGATAGTCGCAATAAATGAGAGCTGGAATGATACATCGTAAACAAGCGTCCAAGGATTCCACGCACACATAAGCATTGCAGTAACTACAAGTACTCTTCCGATATCTTCTTTTCTACCTGTCGTTCGAGCAATAATCGCAAGAATTGCCATAACCGAAGCACGAACAACCGTTGCACCAGCGCCAGTCATCAATGCGAAAAGTATAATTGCAGAAATACCTGCGAAGGTTGCAATGCGGCGCGCAAAAACGACACCAAGCATTCTCATAATACTTTCTGCAACAAGTGTTACATTGTATCCCGACAAAGCAACAATATGTATTGTCCCTGTTGCTATAAATGCATCCGTAAGCCCTTTTCCAAGCGAACGCTTTGCGCCAACCAAAAGACCCCCAAGCAAAAGTGCCTCGTCTTCGGGAAATAGTTTTCTTATTGTTGAAAGCACAAATGCTTTAACAGAAAAAAGTATCCCTCGTAGTGTTACTCGTGCTGGTTGTACAATTTCGATTGATGCATTTTTTTGTTCAAAAACTATACCTTTTGTGTGAAGATATGCTTGATAATCAAATATTCTTCCTCCTTCCGTTGCAAATGATTGCGGTAGTTCCAAAATACCACGACTGCGTACCGTATCACCGTAAACAGGAATCGGCCCATCACTCTTTATGGTAACAAGCACAGAAAGTTTTCTAAACTCCACACCATTATATTTTGTAAGCAACACAGGAATTTTTATTGCTGTCTCGCGTATATCTGGTTCATCAATAACAATACCGTCAATTACCACACTATTCCCAATCTCATTTTTTAATACCTCTGGAGGTTTATTAAGCACAACACTATGTGTTCGAATCACTCCTAAGATTGCAGAAAAAAGAAAAATACTTACAAATATACCCTGTTTTATTTTTTGACTAAGTATAAAAATAAAAAACAAACAGAGCACAAGTAACATTCCTAAAAAATAAAAAGGGGTGGTTGTACGATCAAACGATCCATACAACACCCCTCCAAGAAAACCGTATGCTCCTACGACAAAACCACGGGCATACATTGCTAGGCAAGCGACTCAAGTGAATAGCGACCAATAAGTTCTTGTTCTTCTTCTTTTGATAGTGCCTTCTGGTATTTCGCCCCCTTTTTTCCTTTCACTCTTTTTTCGCACGTCGCCCATGTTTTATCAATATGCACCTTACCGTTCACGAGCGAAACATAAGAATACGCTTTTCCTGTATTTGTTTTTTTCTTTGTAGTTTTTTTTGGCTTTACTGGAGTAACAGCCATGAGCGAACCTCCAATCATTGCCTCGTATTCAACAATAGTTCCAGAAAAAAGTAATAACGATTTCTGATCGGCGAACGCAGTCGCAATGGTATCAACACGTTCATTCCCCGGAACACCACTATGCCCGGAAACTTTTTTAAATGTAATTGTACCCTCTCGTCCAATATCTCTTACAAGTTCAATAAGTACTTGCCATAAATCTTGATTTATGACACGTTCTTTTTCTTTCGTCATCCAATTATTTTTTTCCCATCCGTATATCCATTTTGTACTTCCTTGTTCAACATATGCAGAATCAGTCATTATCACACACTCGATTCTTTCACGTGGTTTTTTTGCTTTACGAATAAATAAGAGGGCCTCAATAACTGCACGAAGTTCCATTCGGTTGTTTGTAGTATGAGATTCATTTCCACCGATTTCAACAACAAACTTTCCGGTTTCATCATAAAGGATTGCTCCATACCCACCTGGTCCAGGATTTCCTCGTGAAGCACCATCAGTAAAAATAAAATATTTTGTAATCATAATTAAAGTATATCAACAATTCGTAAACGAAGCTCACGTTTTCCACGAAAAAACGACTGTTCAAGTGTCGCCGCCACTGTGCATGTTGCACCTTCTTTTGCTTCAACTGAAAATGAGTTTTTGTCAGAAAAAAATGCAATTGCTTTAACTATTATTTTAGTATCAGAAAGCAATAATTCAAGATGATTTTTTTCTTTTCCAAATTGCTTAACAGAAACGATTACTACATCAGAAATTGCAAATTCTGGCTTTTCATTGCAAAGACCAAAAGGAGCAAGGTATGCTACAAGCTCATATGTTCTTGTGGTAACTTCTGATAACTGCATAGGAAAATATACTGCATTATTTTCACTACCCTCTCGCAAAGCTTGGTGATGATTTTCAAGAAGCGCCGATTCAAGCAAATGTATTGATTCATGATTAATCGAAAATCCTCCTGCTAATATGTGGCCTCCAAAATCAAGAAATACTTTTTGTGAAGCCCTCATGAGAGTTACAACATCAATACTTCCGTCAGAACGACAAGATCCTTTAATCGTAGTACTTCCTTCCATACCCCATACAAAGGCAGGTTTGTTATAATGCTCTACGATTTTTGAGGCAATTAGCCCAAGAACGCCAACGCGCCAATTAATATTTCCTATAACAATTATTGGTACTTCCTCACGTTTCCCAAGCACTGTATGAACTTCTTTCATCGCATTTGCAACATGAATCTTTCGTTCATCATTAATTCCAGCTAGTAGTTTTGCTCGTTCTTTAGCTTGTGCCAGATTGTCTGAAGACAAAAGCTCAAAGGCGCGGAGCGGTGTATCCATTCGTGAAGCTGCGTTAATGCGCGGGGTAACCATGAACGTAATATCATCTTCAGTAAGTCGTGCTGGATCAAGCATAAGTTCATCAAAGAGAGCCTGCAATCCTAAACGTTTATTACGTGCAATCACTTTAAGTCCGAAATATGCGAGTGTTCTATTTTCATTAACAAGTGGCACCATATCTGAAAGAGTAGCAAGCCCCGCCATATCCAAAAGCCATTTTTCCCAGCCCTCATGAATCCCCCATACTGCGCGATATTTTTTTAACAATGCCTGTACAAGCTTAAAAGCTACTCCTGCACCACAAAGCATTGTATCTGGGTATGATCCTAATTTTGGATTTACTAAAGCATACGCCCGTGGAAGTTCTTCTGGTGGTTCATGGTGATCTGTCACAATCACCGTAATGCCTGATGCAGTTGCTTGTGCAATTGACTCGTTATTTGAGATACCTAAATCTATTGTAATCAGTAACGAAACTTTTTCCTCAACAAAACGTTTTACTGCCTCGGTGTGAAGACCATACCCTTCACTGTGTCGATCCGGAATATAGACTGATACATTTGTATAATTTATTTTTTTAAAAAAATCAAAAAGCAAAACTGCCCCTGGAATACCATCGCAATCATAATCGCTATAAATAACGATCTTCTCTTGCGCTTCAAGTGCTTCATAAATACGCACACAAGCCTTTTCCATATCATGCAAAAGCATCGGGTCATACGTATCACGTTCAAAATTTGGTTGGAGAAATCGATCTGCCTCCTCTTTAGTTCTTATTCCTCGATCATAAAGTAAATGAGCGAGTAATGCAGGATATTCTTTAAGTAATTCAGAGTTTTCAGGTGCTAGTGATGGCATAGCAAAAATTGTACCACGAAGCTTCTTTCTCCTATGAATTCAGTAGGGTATACTCTACTTATGGAAAACTGTATTTTTTGTAAAATTGGTTCAGGAGAACTCCCTACAAGCACTACCCACGATGACGCACTCTCAGTATCATTTCTTGATATCAATCCTGTCGAAAGAGGGCATATCCTTGTTATACCTAAAAAACATTACGCTTGGATGATTGAAACGCCAGATGAAATTATTACTCACCTATTTACTATCGCAAAAAAAATTATGCAGGCACAAAAAGAAGCCCTCCATTGCGACTACACAATGCTTTCGGTAGTGGGAAAAGATGTGCCGCATTTTCATATACACCTTATTCCTAAAATACTCGGTGAGTCTGCCCATACCGATAAACACTACACCTATAGCGACGGTGAGCAAGAGAATATCGTAACTGCATTACGAGCATCTCTTTCACACTAAATAAAAGAACCCCCTCTTGTGGAGGGGGTTTACATTTCTTCTCGGGACTCGGGATCATTATTGGATGATCATTCCGTTGCTCTGCATAAACACGCAGAGCAGTATGATTGTTCCAATAATCAGGCCTGCATACAGAGCTGAATTGTCCTTGTCACGAGTTTGCTTTTGCTGCACAGAATTTTTCATCATAAAGAACTGTTTTTTGGGGGTTTGAATTTCTAAACACATGATAGCATACTTAACTTATATTGTCAAGTACCTTCATATGCACTATTATGACGGGCAAAATAACCTTTTATTACAAGCTTTTTAAAGCATCGATACCCGGAAGTGTTCCCTCAGCCAAAAATTGCAATGTTGCCCCTCCCCCGGTAGAAACAAAAGTAAAAGCATTAGTATCGTTCCGTCCACTAAGAAGGGCTGCTGTATCACCTCCGCCAATAATTGTCTTTCCGTTTACCTCTTTCAAAAGCTCAATGAGCACTTTTGAAGCATCATCATTACCAGTTTTTCCAAGTGGCCCATTCCAAAGTATTAGTGACGCAGCATTAAGTATAGGTCGTAATGCTTCAACTTCGGCTTTATCAATATCAACAATTACATCATTATCGGTAAGCGTATGTGCTTCTTTCGTCACTGTTTGCATGCCATCTGTAACAACAACATTCTTAGGAATGATTAACTTTTGATTCGAAAGGAGTGCAGGAATACCAAACTCTCCTTCATCAACAAGTGATTTCCCTACCGAGAGTCCTTGTGCTACATAAAAGTTATTTACCAGTGCGCCACCAACAAATACCGTATCAGCAATTTCAAGATATTTTTTTAATAGAGGTAACTTTGTGGAAAATTTTGCTCCGCCAAGAATAAACACAAACGGATGCGTTGGATTTAATGCGAGCGAAAGATGTTCAAGTTCACGAGCAAATTGTAAACCACAACAACTCGGAAGACGTGATGGCAACGTCACAATGGAAGCATGCTCACGATGAGAAGCAGAAAAAGCTTCATTTACATATATATCACCATACCGTGCCAATGCCTCAGCAAACAATTGATCATTTTTTTCTTCACCTGGATTACTACGAAGATTTTCAAGCAAAAGCACCTCTCCCCCTCGAAGACCTTCAACTGCCCTCAGTGCTTCACCATCTGTAATATCCTTTACAAACTGTACTGGAAAATATCGCTTCATATATTCAGCAACAGGGGAAAGTGATTCGTCGCTTTTCCCTCTATGGCTAATAAGAATTATTTTTGCCCCATAATCACGCAAAAAATGAATCGTATCGAGTGATTGTTCAATACGATATGGATCAATCACTATGCCATTTTCTATTGGCACATTAAAATCAACTCGTACTAAAACTCGCTTTCCAGAAATATCACCAATTTGTTTTATTGTTTTCATTATAGAATGCAGTTGCCTCAATGAGTTTAATAAATTGCTTCGATTTCAAACTAGCGCGTCCAACAAGAAGCCCTTGTACACCACCCTCTTCGAGCATCATTCGCGCATTCGATTCATCAACAGAACCTCCATAAAGTATTTTTATTTTTGAAGTTGATTTTGCGCCATACATATCGGTAAGTACTCGTTTTATATAAATAACAATTTCTCGGCACTCTTCAGGGGTTGCCTCTCTCGTCGCATTTTCACCGATCGCCCACAAGGGCTCATAAGCAATAAAAATTTTCCCTAGCGCCTGAGCTGGAAGGCCGGAAAATGTCTCTTTGATTTCCGTTTGTAGCCATGCTAAATACTGATGAGATTCATCGCGCACTGACTCACCAATGCAAACAATTGGTATAAGTCCAACCTTTAGTGCACTTTTTATCTTTTCGTTAACATCATTATTTGTCTCTCCTGTCGCACGAGTTTCTGAATGACCAAGAATAACATAGCTAGCACCATATTGTTTAAGCATTTTTGCTGACAGTGAACCTGTATATGCCCCCGCATCTTTTGCGTGCATTGTTTGACCAGCAAGTTCTATTTTATTTTTTGTATGCTTTTGTAGGCTTGGCAGGTAGATTGCAGGAGGAGCAATAATAACATCAAAAAAATGTTTTTTGGGAAGCAACTTTTTTACTTCTTTAAGCAAAATAAGTGCATCTTTTTCTTTTTCAGGATGCATTTTCCAATTTGCGACGATAGTAATTTTTGATTGCATTACTCTATTTTACTGTACTCTGCCAAAAAACAAAAACACCCCGTCTGGGGTGTTTTTTATTATTGTGGACACGCTCTTCCGTTACTACCTGTAAGTGGTGCTCTCGTTTCTTGCACTGTACGAGAAGCCGTAGCTGTACGCCCACTACTATCGGTTATAGTCACAGTAAATGTGTGTCTTGTTGGGGTATACCCAGACCCAGGGTCTGTAGCTTGATCTCTTTCATAATTATAAATAAACGCATATGCTGTTTGACTCGTTGTACTACCTGTTATTCCCCCACCCGCTGTAAAGGAATTTATTGGTGCTGCAGAGTGAGCCCAATTATATGTTACAGAACCAATTGCATTTGTTGCTTCTGCTCGCATAACTTGAGAAGTTCCGGAACATCCAAAATTAATCTCTGAAGATGAAACAACAGTAATTGATGCCTGCAATGCTTGTGGCGAATAACAATACGGTGTTCCATTATTTGGCACAGCGGTACTTCCTGTGGTCACCCCTGGGTCATAATATCGACAAGTGCCTGTTTGCCCATCTGCTGATACTTGTACGAGCGCTGAACCATTTGGACAACCTTGTGCTGTTGGTTGACCATTATACAATCCACATGTTTGTCCAGTAGGAGTAGCTGGTGGTGGTGCTGGTGGGCAAATATATAATGTCCCAGTACTATCTGCACACACATTTCCACCAGGAGCAAGGTTGCCTACACGGCCACTATTTGTTACATCAAGACTTCCTGATGCTGTAACGTTTCTAGAATAAATATCACTTCTATGTCCACCATTGTCTGTACTCCAAAAATTAAGTTTTGGAACATTTGATACAACCGAAACCGTATCAGCTCCAGCTGAAAGATTGTTTAAGAAAAACAAATCAGTTCCACTTTTTGATACATGTAATCCTCCGTTTACGACGGACAAGCGCTCCCATGCATCAGCCATACCGGTACCAATTTTTACGCGTGTACCGTCATTGGTCATGCTCGAAGTTGCAACAGGGGTATCTGGGCCAGAAAATCGTATTGTTTCGTTTGTGTTTCCAGTAAGTGTTGTTCCTGTGCCACCACCTGTCGCAATTGGCCATGTAGAAATACAACCACCACTTGGATTTGTACCCGGCAAACAGAATCGTGACGCACCAATATCACCGTTGTTTGTCGCAGTAGTATTGCCAAATGTTTTTATTAACCCGTTTGCTAGAATACCTCCTGCTGGTGGAATTTGTCCGCCAGCTTGTCCGACACGCAATCCACCAGTTGGCACAAGAACATTTGTACCATCATTCAAAAGTGAACCTGAAGCAATCCATGTAGTACCATTGTGTCGTAATGTCTGTGTAATTGTTCCGTTTGGTAATCCGCTACCACCTGTTCCACTTCCTGTCGGCCATGCATTAATACATCCTCCGCCTGCAGGTGAAAGACAGAACCAATCTGCTGAAACCGCACCGTTATCATGAGTGCCATTATATGCACCAAGTAGTGAGCCGAGGCCTGCAAAAATGTTTCCTCCTACATTACTTGTGCCCGCTGCGACAACATTACCAAAACTCAGAACTGATTTCTGTGCAGCGAGAATCCCCGCATTAGCACCAGTAAGATTAAGTGAGGGTCCGACGCCAAATGCACCAGACTTCACCTGATTTGTTGCACTGACATTAACTGGTGGCTCAATGTTACCGCCAGTTGGACTTGTTGTTGGTCCAACCCATCCGCCAGCTGCGCTGACATAGCCAACACCTAGTGCAAGGATAAGACCTAGGGTAACTATTTTTATTGTTGAAAGAAATTGTTTCATATATGGCGTACTATTTTTAATGTTATTTGTAATTATAGCTTATAAGTGTCGACATTACTTGTTTATTGTTCATTCCAAATTATTCTGTGTGGTTTTCCTTGTCCTGGTGATGTTACACAATCTGCTTTGTCTGCAACGATTCGTAACATTGGTGATTGATAATACGGCACTGCAGAGTTTGGATCAGGATAATCGAGACCGTCTGTTCCCTTACATACCATTTTAAATCTCATTCCAGTTTGACTTACGGCAGGTGCAACGTATGTTTGACTACCGCTTGGTAGCAAACCATTCGATACGGTAAACAAAAGTGACTCAAGCCAACCCATAATGCTTTGTGATGCAGATACTGCAGCAGGACTACATGAGAGCATATTATTGCCAAGATCATTCCATGTTACTTCAAACCGCTCTCCTGGAGTAACACATGCAGGACTTAATCCCATAACTACACTATGTTGACCAGGATCAACCATTGTTAGTACGTTGAGTGTGAATGGTCCAGTCGTATCTCCTGTTGTTGTGTTTCGACAATTGATCGTATAAGGCTGCAAGAGTGGGCTTGCAGGAACAGTAGTATTTTTACTCATATAAAAACCATTTCCAGAATTGATTCCACCGACGCTACCTGTCCACGCAGTAAATCCAAACGGATTTGAAGCGGTACATTGATCATAAGTAGTACTATTTGAACTTTTCCATTCAAGGAGAAGTGGCGCACCAGGTGTTGCAGTAATAGTATCAGTACCGCTCGTTATACCAATTCCAGTTACTGCTGATGAGAAGCCACTTGAAATTTGGTAAATAAAGGTTGGTGTTACCGGCTTTTCAACTAGAACAGAAACTGTCGCAGAATCATTTGCATTTGTTGTACTATTTAAACAAGTAACTGTGTAGTCAGTCTGTACTCCAACTGGTGGCACAGCAATAGCACCAGTTGTCGCTGTGTATCCAGGAGCAAGCAAGTCCCCGAGAATTTGTGAGCTATCCCAGCCAGTTATACCACCGGCAATATTTTGAGATGGAATTGTTGAAGCACGACACGCAGTATATTTAACCATTTGTGGTGAACGCCATGTCGCAGTTAAGAGTGCGCTTGGTGTTGTTGTAAGTAGCGTTACATTAGAACCACTCACTGCAGTATTAATGCCATCGGTAAGTGTTAAAGTAAGTCCACGACTAGTTGGATCATTCAATACTATTGAGACGTTACTGTACTGTGTCTCAAAAGCAACCCACCCTATTTCTTCTGTGCCATACGAAGGGCTTGCAATTGTGCCACCATATGCGTAACCAGTTAATTTTGCTCGTGTTGGATCTATTTGTACGTAGGTTACACCCTTACTTCCTGATGGATCAGGTGATGTATGAAAATCCCCAGAAAGATGTATCCATCCATTCCAATTTCCATTTTTACCGTTATCGCCACTTTTTGGCACTGATACTGCACGCATCCATCCACTTACTTTTCCAGTCGTCGTATCAATATGCCCCTGACATTTATTTGGTGCAGGAGAATCTTGAATTGGACAGCCTGAAACATCGCCTGCGTCAAACGATATCCAGCCAAGCCCAAGACCTCCCCATGCATGACCCGACAAGAGTCCTGAAGATTCATCAAAATTCACACCATATAGACTTTGCGAGCAAATATTCGTATTTCCCGCACCACCTTCAGCACAATTTAAGCTAATCCAACCAAAACCACCATCAGCAACTCCGTTTCCATTGGTGTCGTATCCCGTCCAAAGATAACCGTGAACATTGGCATCAGGTGAATCTGCCCAAATTTTTTGCGGAGTACCAATAAAAAGTGAACCTATTCCGAAAACAGCAATGAGACTTATACCTACTGCAAGCTTTTGTTTAAAGGTCATACGTTAATTTGCACCAATAAAATTAATAACACTATCTTGTTCTTGTTGAGATGGCCCTGCTTTTGTAGTAGTTGCAGGAACACCAACAGCTTTTAGCGTATCCTTTTGCTCTTTGGTTTGCGGTGAAGCTTCTGGCACTACATTTGTGATCGCATCATATACTTTTTGCTGTTCTTCCTGAGTGGGACCGGTCGTAATCGTCTGGGTTGTTCTCTTATAAAAAAGAAATACATATACAAGTGCAAGCACAAGCACAACAAGCCCAAGCCAAAGCGCAAAGCGTGGATGTGAAGCTGGTTTTTCAAAAGTTTGTTCCATAAAGAAAGTTGTTTTTATTATACCGTGCTTTTTTTATAGAACGATAAGAAAAATTTATTTTATGTGGATATCTACAAAAAAATGCGCCGAGCGCATTTTTTTGTAGATGATTATTTTTAACTTACGGGCAAATAATAAGTTGTCCGCTTTGATTCACACATACTTGTACTGGCGTAGGAGATGTATTTGCCAAAGAATCAAATGTTGCAGCGCTTCCAGTTACACGTAAATCACCAAAAACTGCGGTCGGTCCGAATGCAGCCTTGCCGTCGGTCATAAGTTTCACTCCAGCTGCAATATTTGCATTAAAAACAGCAGGACTTGCCATTGCTGTGCCAAATGCACCCGTTTTCATTTGATCACCGGCACCAGTATTTACTGGAGCTGCAACGTTATTCCCAGGAGGAGCAACTGTTGGGTCATTCCATGCCGCAATCGCAGTAAAACTAAGCGTAAAAACTGTTACCAATAATGCATGTTTTATAGCTCGAATAATTTCTTGTTGTGTTATCTTCATAAAATATACAACTTAAATAATAATATTATCGCTCTTGATATCGTATTCCACCTTTAGTACCGCCTGTGGTTGTTGGATTACACCACGGTGCAGTTCCATTATAGCCCACCGTTATTTGATTTGTTGGTGGAATCGTAATAAGTGGATCAAGTGAAGTACAGTTGACTGGTCCAAATGTTGCTGTGCCTGTCGGTGGATTTGCAACAGGAATCGAGAACGGAACACTACTTCCCGCAAGAATTGCCAAAATATCAGAATGTTGCCATGTATACGTTGAACCTCCAAAAGTAAATGTGCATTCGTTAACAATTCGACTTGGATCAGTAATTGAAAGTGACAACACCGCATCTCCTGGGCCTGTACCATCTGGATTTATACATGCAGGACCAGTTAGTGCTATTACGGGTTGTACAGAGGCAACAGGTCCATCAATGCGTACAATAATAGGATTTGAAATCACTGCTGCCCCACCCGCATCATAACAAGTAAGCGTAAATGTAGTTTGTGTTGGAATAGTATTTGCTGTTGAAGCACTGTGTGTTGTTCCTGCTGTAGTTACTGGATATGTAGTCCACCAAGAAATTGGAGTACTCGTTGGTATACACCCACTAAGCGTACCGTCACTCCACCAATATATTTGAAATGGAGTAGTTGCATTCGGTAATGTTTTTGCAGGCAAAAGTACTGAATTACTAAATGAGAGCGTAAGATGTTTTTGTAATGTGACTAGGGCTTGTGCTCGCACATGTGTTACTCCATCAAGTGAAAGACAGTCAATATAAAACGTTGTGTCTGTAGTTCCCATTGTTACGTTCACACTACTTGTTTGATTCGTCAAAAGAGAAGTACCGTCCCAACCACTTGCACCATTTCCTGCTGGTGTAGCGTTTGGGGTTGTCGTACATGAAAGAACGTTTGAAGATGAATACGTAAGTGTTGTTGTTCCACCAACAGAAAGCCCTGTTGCAGGAAATGCTGTAAGTGAAACCGTAGCAGCTGGTGGCCCTACAACAATGAGAGTAATTGATCGTGATGAGGTAGTACCATTTGGTCCAATACAGGTCAGTGTAATAGTGGTTGTAGTATTCCCCATAACAAGATGTACATAATCATTTATTGCCCATCCAGGTGTAATGGTTGGTCTATAGGAGAGCCATCCAGTCGGGCCACCACTTGCAGGTGATACATCTTGTGTTGGCGTACATGATCCAGCAAGTGCGTAGACACGAACATAGACATCGCCTCCAGGTTGCACGGTTGGTGGTGTTGCCGTGACTGTTCCCCATGTTACACCACCTCCAGACATT
>CAZRBQ010000001.1:3381-13644 GCA_964598385.1 uncultured Candidatus Saccharibacteria bacterium | reverse complement strand
GATTTACGATAAATGTTCTTGTTGCTGTGTAACCAGTTGCTGTCGAACACTGTAATTTAAATTCGTAACGGAAATTTCCATAATCAGAAATTGTTACATCCATACTCCCAAAACCACGAAGCGAAAGACCATTTGTAAGCGTATTTGTTCCCTGCCATGAAGGGTTCACTGGTATCGGGCTTACAATAATTGTGTTAGTTGGGTTGTCATATTTAGTTGTCGTTGCGGTACACGTAGTAAATTGTGCGTCAGTTGTCCATGAAAAATGCATTGGCACATTTGCCCCACCTGAAACAGTAGTAACTGTTTGTTGTGATTCAGTTGCACCATTAAAATTTAGAGCAGGATTTGAAACAACATTCACTGTTACTGTTGCAGAACTCACGCCAACTCCTCCATTAGTACAATCAAGTTTATATTGCGTTGTTACTGATGGTGAAACTTGTCTATTAGTAGGAATAATTCCGTCAAATGTTACTGGCCCATTCCAGGATGGATCAGCGGGCGTTGAAACAGCAGTACAGCTTGTTGCATTTTCAACTTTCCACGATAGTGTTACCGGTTGGCCAGCACGAGTATCAAATGATGAATTTCGTGCACTTCCATGACGTAAGCCCCAAATAACAGCAGGCGTATCACCTGCACGCAAATCAATTAATGTTCCCGATGTATACCCTGTTATACGTGCTCCTGCTTGTGGTGAATCAAAATCTATCCAGCCAACATCTGATGACCATGCCCATCCAACAAGCTTATTTTCATCTCGAACAATCGTAACACCACCATTGCTTGAGAGTGAAGGCGATAAATGGAGGGGGCCACTCATGCGGATATACCCATCAAAACCATCGTCAGGACATGCAGCACTTGGGCACTGCATTCCACTTACAATTCTTGCCCACCCAGAAACAGAACCGTCCCACGTAGTCATTAAACGTGCTTGTGTACAGCTTCCTCCAGGACATCCACTAATATCAGAAGCATTAAAACTAATCCATCCAACATTACTACTCCAAGCATATCCTGAAAAATAGCCACTTGCATCGGTTTTTACACCATAGTCTACTGTCGAGCAGGTGTTTGTATTAGTACAATTTAAGCTAATCCAGCCAATAGTTTCTGACCAAAGCCAACCAGAAACATTGTCTTGCACACCTGCGTAAGCGGTATGCGTGGTGCCAAAAAAAACAACACTGGCAAGAATACCGATAACCCCGACAAAGAAACCTTTAAATATTTTTTGCATACTATTTAATCGAATTAAGCACATTTATTCTTGTAGTATCAGTAACTGTAGTAGAGGTAGCAGGAGATGTAGTAGCTTTTTTCTTTTGTTCAGGTGGTGTTGGTCCTAATGTCTTTATAACTTTTTCAGGTTGTGGTGCTGGCGAAGCAGATAGAGCATTAAGGGCATCAATTTTTTTCTGATCAACAACCTCTGAAGAAGATGGTAGCGATTTTTTCCATAAATAACCTGCCCCAACAACAAGCACAATAAGTACTATAAGGAGGGCAATTCTTCGACCCTTTCCGCTCTTTATTTGCTGTGATTCACCAAAAGGAGCTCGCACAAACGACTGAAGTTCATTTTGATCCATAGATAATTTCATTATATATGGACTGCTTCATTCCTCGTTATTTGTCTGTGGATAAATTGACAATACGTATTTTCATAGCTACAATGCGCACATACGTCCGGTCGAACACGGACTCTTTTTATTAAAAATGAATATAAAATAGAATATGTTAGACATAAAAACCCTTCGTTCTGCTCTTGAACAACTTGAGGAAGAGCGAAAAATCCCAAAAGAAAAAATTATTGATGCTATTGAACAAGCGCTTGCTGCTGCATACAAAAAAGATTACGGCAAGAAGGGACAGATTATTCGCGCAAAGTTCAACATCGAGACTGGTACTACTGAGTTTTATCAAGTAAAAATTGTCGTTGATGACACACTTGTTCGCATGGTTCCTGAAGGCGAAGAAGAAAATCCAGATACAATTGACCCAAATGATGATCGTGTACGATTTAATCCTGAACACCACATCCTTCTTGAAGATGCACAAAAAATCAAAAAAGGTGTTGAAGTAAACGATGAAGTTGTTTTCCCGCTTGAAGCAAAGGATGACTATGGTCGCATTGCAGCACAAACTGCAAAGCAAGTTATTATTCAACGAATTCGTGAAGCCGAGCGCTCAAGCGTTATGGATGAATACGGTGGCCGAGAAGGTGAAATTATTTCAGGTATTGTTCAAAAAGTAGAACGAGGAACAATCTATATTGATTTCAATCGCGCAACTGGAGTTCTACCATTTGAAGAACAAATTCCTGGCGAACGTTATACTCGTGGGCAACGAATTCGCGCATATCTCTATGCTGTTGAAGAAACTCCTCGAGGAGTAAACCTTAGACTTTCACGATCACATCCAAAATTTATTGAGGCACTGTTTGCTGTTGAAGCTCCAGAAGTTGCTTCAGGGGTTGTCGAGATTAAGGCTATCGCTCGTGAAGCCGGATCGCGCTCCAAAATTGCAGTCTTGTCAAACGATGAACATGTTGATCCTGTAGGTTCATGCGTTGGACAAAAAGGAATTCGAGTTACGACTGTTATGAGCGAACTTTCTGGTGAAAAAATTGATATTATAGAGTGGAGTGAAGATCCTTCAGTCTTTGTTGCTCATGCGCTTTCTCCAGCAAAAGCACTTGATATTGCTGTTGATGAACAAGAGCACAAAGCAACGATTGAAGTTGCAGATGATCAACTTTCACTTGCTATTGGTAAAGGCGGTCAAAATGTTCGCCTTGCAGCAAAACTTACTGGTTGGAGAATTGATATTAAAGGTATTAAGGGTGAGTCAGTTGTTTCATCAGAAGGAGACATTTTTGATCAAAGCGAAGGTGAATTACTTACCGGTGAAACATCGTATGAAGACGTAGACGGCAATAGTGCTTCGCAAGATCAAAACGAAGATGATGAAACACTCGCATAATTACTATTTAACTATCGTATTATATGGCTCATATTGATCATACACCATCAAAATATCAACTCAATTTGCTTCACATTCTCCCTCCTTATGCAAATAAAGAAAGTGGTATTGTAAATGCACTTATTGAGATAAATTCTCATACAATAAACAAATATGAAATAATTACTGAAAGCGGTCAGCTTAAACTTGATCGAGTTGGCTATTCATCACTTTCATACCCATTTGCTTATGGCGCAATCCCATGCACATGGGATGAAGACGGTGATCCTCTTGATATCGAAATTGTTGGAGTCACTGAACCTCTTATTCCAGGATCACTCGTTGAAGCGCGCGTTATCGGCATCATGAAATTCAATGACGGAGGAGAAGTTGATGACAAAGTTATTGCAGTTTTAGCAGATGACAAACGCATGGATCATATCACGAAGCTTGAAGACCTTGGTGAACACTTCATAAAAGAAACAACCTATTACTGGGAACACTATAAGGACCTCAAAAAACCTGGAACTTGTAAATGTGATGGTTTCTTTGATAAAAACAAAGCGGTAACGATTATTGATGAATGTGCGACACGCTATCAAAACGAGTACGCTCCAAAGTTTCAGTAAAAAAAGACCCTCTTCGGGTCTTTTTTGTTGAGTTTGATATACTTTATTTAATCAATGTAACATGATCACTGCTCTTTCGTCATATAGTGTAGTATGCATTATTAACTAACATACTTTTTGTTTATGAAAAAAAGACACTTGGGATATATCAGTATACTTATTGGCCTTCTCTGTATGCCTTTATCACTTCATCGAATTCACGCTGAATCAAGCAATGAAGCAGGCGGTAAAGACGCCACAAAAATTGAGGATTCTTCACACGATGAAAGCGAAAATGAAGATAGTGATGACGACAACGATGACTCAGAAAATGGTCGTGGAAAAATTAATGGAAAAATCTTGCCATTTTTGCGTGGCGGAACCCCTACTGGCCCACTTACAAACGAAAGTAATGCTCCTAGAAATACTATTCAAGTACAACATGACCTTAAGGCAAAATTAAAGCTTGGAGGTGATGAGGAACGCGGGCTAAGTAAAAAGAAAATTATTGAGCGACGCTTTACCTGGGCACTTGAAATAGTAACCTCACACTATACACGACTTGCAACTGTTATTGCTTCGCTTGAGTCAAAAGGAATCAAGCTAGATGCTGCGCGAGCAAACCTTGTAATCGCAAAATCAAAGATAGACATAGCAAATGCAAAAAAGAGTGATCTTGATACTTTCGTTGCAAGCGTAAAAGGTGCCCTCACTACACCTGCATCAGGAACTCCCCCAAGCATAAGTAAAGCTGATGCAGAAAAAATTGCATCGCTTGCGCGTGATGCGAAAAACGCAATAAAGGATGCTCACAACGCCCTTGTTCAAGTTCGAATTGACATTAGCACTGCGCTTGGTCTTAATCAGTAGTATATTTAAAAGTTATTTTCACACTATGGAAACAAAACAATCATCATTACCACTAGTGCTTATGGGTATTGTTATCGGTATACTTGTCGTTGTTGGTTACTTCCTTATGAAAAAATCACCAGAAGTTGCGAACGAAACATCAAATACTACGCAAACACCAGTTGATTCTTCGCTTCGCGTAAGTGCCGAAGGAGAATTGAAAGCAATTAGCGAAGACTATGCTGATCCGGACTTTGATTCACTTGATAAGGGACTTTAAAAAAAGAGCGCCGATCCCGGCGCTCTTTTTTTGACGTTTTTGCTTGTTTCATATAGTATCGGGAAATGACTATAACAAAAAATATACTACCAAACAGCATGGTGGAACTTAAAGGTGAAATCGATGCAGTCACCTTCGAAAACTATCGTGCACATGTACTTGAAGAATTTGCAAAAAATTTAGAGGTTCCAGGCTTTCGAAAAGGACATCTTCCTGTTGCTATGGTATCGCAACATGTTTCAGAACGCGCCATTCTTGAAGAAATGGCTGAGCACGCGCTTGCGGATGCGTACCCTAAAATTATTGATGATGAAAAAATCGACGCAATAGGTCGACCAAATATTGCAATAACAAAACTTGCAGGAGGAAACCCACTTGGTTTTACTATTACCACAGCAATACTCCCAACAATCACACTTCCAGATTACAAAAAAATTGCAAAAGAGGAGAATACGAAACTTGAAACTCCAAATGTTGAAGAAAAGGAAATTGATGAAGCAATCACAGAACTTCGTCGAATGAGAATAAAACAAAACGAAACAACACAAAAAGACTCTGCAAGTGAAACAACAGAAGAACTTCCACCTATAGACGAAGCCTTTCTTGCTTCACTTGGAAATTTCAAAGATGAAACAGAACTTCGCGCAAAAATAAAAGAAAATCTTTTGAGCGAAAAAACACATCGCGCAAAAGAAAAAATTCGTATTGCGACACTTGAACGACTTGTTAATGAAACACCAGTTGAGTTACCTCAGCTACTCATAGATGGTGAAACAGAAAACTTAATCGCCCGAATAAAATCTGATATTACGCGAATGGGTCTTACGTTTGAAGGATATCTTGATCATTTAAAAAAGACCGAGGAAGACTTTAGAAAAGATCTTATGCCTGATGCAAAGAAGCGCGCAGCGATCGAATTAATTACTGCAGAAATTGCTAAAAAAGAATCACTTTCGCCGGAAGAAAAAGAAATTGAACATGAAACTGCACACCTCCTTGAGCATGAGCCGTCAGCTGATCCAATCCGCGCACGAATGTACATTACACATGTACTTACGAATGAAAAAGTATGGGCACTGCTTGAATCATTCAAATAAAAAACGCTTCCTTACGGGGAAGCGTTTTGTTTTACACTGTTCACCAAAAACTTACTTTTTCATCCATGGAGTTTCACCTTTTGAAACTTTCACAAACACATCGTCTTGTACTCGAACCATTTTAGTAACACCATGCTTGTCAGTAACAATGATATACCGTTGTGCTTCTGGTACAAATCGAGCAGTACTGTCAGGTTGGATAGTGCGTAGGGCATTAATAATGGCAAAACTTAATTTTTCATCAGCACAATACGCTGACTTGATTTCAAGTTTGCGTCCCATACTAAAATAGCCGGGATTGAAAGGGTTACTTGCCAAGCTATCAAGTGTTGTGCTTGCAAGCCCGCTAGGAATCGGTGCTGTGTACGGCTGATGTGTTCGCGAATCAACTTCAGCACATCTATCACCATCCCAGTCAAACTGTGTTGTTCCGTTGCTTGTGTTAATCCAAGAAGGTTCCCATACAAATACAGGGACCTGATCTTCCTGCCACGTATACCACGGCAGTGTCGCACACATTGTGGAAGAATCCACAACACCGCCATTACCCCCATTACCATTTCCGGGGCCACCATTGTTGTTCGGTGCATTGATGATGATTGTTTCATTCTTTTCACACCCAATCATAAGAACAACAGACAGGGCCATCAGTACAAGCGTACCTACACGAGTGATTTTTTTCATTTATCTTAAGTTTTTAGTTTCTCGTCGTATTCTAACAATAAATTATTATTTTGTCAATAGAAAAACCCTGCCTTTCGGCGGGGTTAAAAAATACTAAAGTCCAATTCTTAGATTGATGAAAAGTGCGAAGTGTGGAGTATGCGTATATCCGAAGTCGCTTGTTTCATCTTCACTTGCAAGCATTGTAAGTCTTGGCTTGCACTCAATACCAACCGAAGCACCTTGTGCACTTGGAAAAATATTCATTACAAGGGAGCCATACAATCCATACGAGAACCCTACAGTGCCAAACGATGGGTCAAGTATTGCTACTCCTCCAAATGCACCAAGACCTGTTCCTGCAAAGAAAAGTGACTTACATCGATTCAGGCCGTAGCCAGTAGTTAAATGAATACCGACAGCACTTACGATTGCTTCTGTCATCGAATCAGGAATCGTTCTTTCGGTGTATGTACCCTGTGCACCAAAACCAAGGTATGCACCTGATGCTCCTACAAAATGCATATCTGCATCCCATAAAAGTGAGTGCTCCTCTTTCATTGAGCTTAATGGAAACCCCACACCACCTTTTACAACAAACGATTCATTCGCACACCGCTCTCGTAATAAGGGTGCAGCATACACTACATTTGATGGCGGACAACCATAGCAAGGGTCATATCCATATTGTGCAACTGCAGTATGCATACCCATACATACAAGCAGTAAAACAAATAACTGTTTCATCTATATCGGTTTTTGAGTTTCTATTTCTATTAGAATTCTACATTAAAAAAATAAAATGTCAATAAAAAAACCGCATCAAAATGATGCGGTTTACTGTTCACAGTGAGAGCTTACCTATAAGAAAAGACCCCTCCTACGTCATAATAATAGACGTGGGCTGCCCCGCCCCACGTCTTCACGCTGTAGTTGAAGACCTTAAGGTACAACGGACTGTATCCATTATTCCAGAGGCGTGTTGCCTCTGAGTAGGTTCCGAAGATGTTGAAATCCACGGAGGTGTTACTCTCGTAACTTCCGTTGTTATCAAAATCGCAACTGACAGGACATGAGAACTGTTGTGGGCTTGTTGTTAAAATAGCCCAGAACCATTGCTGAGGAGGCAGTGTTCGCAAATCGACGACCTGTAAGGTCGAACCAACGTATGCAAGATACGCCGTATTTTCAGGAGTGGGGGTTATTGCGCCCCCTCCTCCTGCAACACAAGTGCCACAGGTGTTCGGATTTACTCCGTTGCCACCATACCCGATGCCGACCTGTCCGGAAACTTGGACATCTTGATCTTTGGTACAAGAAGTCGTGAACACAGAGGTCAGGAGCATTGAGATAACGAGTAGTACATTCATGGTTTTCAGGGTTTTCATCGTTTATATATATTTTTTTGTGAAGGTTCTTTCTTGCTTATATACTATCATAATAATAGTATATTGTCAATACCCTTTCCTTTACCCCTTTTCAAAATCGACTTTTTAGGGTATTATGCTCTTGTAAACAAAAATAACCTTATTTATCAATAGTTTTTTGAATTTTATGCTTATTCCAACAGTATTAGAAAAATCACAGTTTGGCGAACGTGCATACGACATCTATTCTCGGCTACTTGAGGATCGTATTGTATTTCTCAATGATGAAGTAAACGACTACACTGCAAATCTTGTTATTGCACAGCTTCTTTTCCTTGCTTACAAAGATCCAAAGAAAGATATACAGCTCTATATCAATTCACCCGGAGGTTCAGTTACAGCTGGTATGGCAATTTACGACACAATGCAATTTATTAAGCCAGATGTTTCAACAATCTGTATTGGCATAGCAGCATCAATGGGTGCAGTTCTTCTTTCTGGTGGTGCTAAGGGTAAGCGCTATGCCCTTCCAAACTCCCGCGTTATGATTCACCAGCCTTGGGGCGGTGCACAAGGACAAGCATCTGATGTTGAAATACAAGCAAAAGAGCTCGTAAAATGGAAGCAGAAAATTAATGAGCTCCTTGCAAAAAATACCGGACAAAAACTTACAAAAATACAGCAAGATACTGACCGAGACTACTTTATGGAGTCAGATGAAGCAAAAAAATACGGTATTATTGATGACGTTATCTCAAAAGCAAAATTGTAAGAAAAGCCCCACTACTGGGGCTTTTCTTGTAAGTGAGAACACCATTTGTTACTATGAGTATGTAGATTTTTAGAAAGTAACGACCCATCGGAAAACGACAGCTTGTATGTATAACTCCCTTTTTCTCATCACCTCTTTTACACCGACGCAGTATCATACGTGCGTCGCTTTCCTCTAGGCCTGCAAACGTATGAATAGTATTACATTGTTTTCTGCACTTGCCCTTATCGCAGGTGTCGCTTTCGGCTATTATTTGCGACGTGTTATCGCACTTGGACAGCGTCGCTCAATCGAAATCGACATCAAGCAAATGATGGTTGGTGCTAAAGAAGAAGCACAGAAAATTATTGACGACGCTAAGCGTAAAGCTGAAGAAAAGGAACTCGAACTACGCGAGGAAGAAAAGCGTCGCGAGGAA
Source organism: uncultured Candidatus Saccharibacteria bacterium (assembly GCA_964598385.1). Classification (GTDB taxonomy): domain Bacteria; phylum Patescibacteriota; class Minisyncoccia; order Phycocordibacterales; family UBA9973; genus CALRHK01. Next base: position 4,620 of record CAZRBQ010000001.1, on the reverse strand, counting down.
GAACGTAAACGCACAGAAGAGCGACTCATAAAAAAAGAGGAACTGCTCGACGCGCGACAAGTTGAGATTGATAAAGAGGTTGAAAATATAAAACTTAAGGTTGATGAAGTAAAAAAAATTAAAGAACGCGCAGATTCGCTTGAACAAGAAAAGAAAGCTGAGCTTGAAAAGGTTGCCGGCTTGTCGCAAGAAGACGCAAAAGAACTTCTTATGCGTGATATAGAGAGGCATGCGGAAGAAGACTTACTTGTTCGTATGCAAAAACTCGAGCAAACAAGTGAAGAAAAACTTGAACGTCGTGCAAAAGATATCCTAGCAACAACAATCCAGCGTCTTGCCTCTTCAACAGCTGCTGAAATAATGACGACAAACGTCACCATACCGAATGAAGAAATAAAAGGGAAAATTATTGGTAAAGAAGGAAGAAATATTCGAGCCTTTGAACGTACTGCAGGTGTTGAACTGATTGTTGATGACACACCAGGGACAATTGTTATTTCATCTTTTGATCCAGTCCGAAGACAAATTGCTCGACTTGCTCTTGAAAACCTAATGCTTGATGGGCGTATTCAACCTGCAAAAATTGAGGAAATGGTTGAAAAAGCAAAAGAAGAAATTAATAAAATTATTAAAGAAAAAGGTGATCAAGCTGTTTACGAATGCGGTATATATAATTTTGATCCACGCATAGTCGCAATACTCGGTCGATTATATTTCCGTACAAGTTATGGACAAAATGTCTTACAACACTCAATCGAAATGGCACATATTGCTCGCATGCTCGCAGAAGAGCTTGGGGCTGACCCAAGTATTGCTGCAGCTGGTGCGTTGGTTCATGATATTGGAAAAGCACTTGATCATGAAGTGCAAGGTACGCATATTGAAATCGGGATGCGTATCCTACAAAAATTTGGCGCAGATGAACGCATTATTACTGCAATGAAATCTCACCACGACGACTGGCCACACGAAAGTCTTGAAGCTGTCATTGTGCAAACTGCTGACTATATCTCAGGTGGTCGCCCTGGCGCTCGAAGAGATACTGTCGAAAACTACCTTAAACGTCTTGCTGAGCTTGAAGCTCTTGTAAATAGTTTTGAAGGTATTGAAAAATCCTATGCAATTTCCGCAGGTCGCGAAGTTCGTGTTTTTGTAACCCCTGAAAAAGTAAGTGATATTGAAGCAAAAGAAATGGCCCGCGACATTGTACGAAAAATAGAACAAGAACTTAAATATCCT
>CAZRBQ010000001.1:0-3371 GCA_964598385.1 uncultured Candidatus Saccharibacteria bacterium | reverse complement strand
AAATTAAAATTACCATGATACGAGAAACAAGAATAGTTGAGTATGCACGATAAAAAATCCCCTTTCAGGGGATTTTTTGTACCTATTGCGCCCTTTTTTGATAGAGGTATAATAGGCCTAGGTTTTTTAAGGCTTTTTTCTACAAACAAAGCCTCTGGTCGAATGCAGTTTATTGGCCAATAATAATTCGATTATGAACAAACTAGCACTCATAGAGTGGGTACACGGCAAACTCGGTGGCACAAAAGTGCAAGCTGAAGAAATTGTCGATGGCATGATTGATGCAATCGTTGGAACCCTTAAAAAGGGTGGCGAAGTATCTATCGCAGGCCTTGGTATTTTCTCTGTAAAGGAACGCGCTGCCCGTATGGCACGTAATCCAAAAACTGGCGAACAGGTTAAAGTACCTGCAACCAAAGTTCCAAAATTCCGCGCCGCAAAAGCGCTAAAGGACGCAGTGAAATAAGCATCGGACTCCTTTCCCTATCAAAGGATTACCGAAAAATGAAAAAATTCCCTATTTTGGGAATTTTTTCATTTACTTTACAAAATCTATTTCTGGGGTATACTGAACATCCAAACAGTTCCTTAAACAACCAAAAACAAACGTTCTATGAAAAAAGAATCCATTGCCTTCTATGGTTTTACCAGGGAAGCCTTCAGCTTCCTTGAGTTTGTAAAAAAATTTTCGCGCGAACGGAACATGGCCACGATCGATGACATTATGATCATTGGTTCTCAGCAATGTTTCGTTGGCACAACGGGGAGTTTCGAAAAACTTTTTGTTGGTCCGGAAATCTTTCTTAAGGAAATGGGTCCGACCCACCAAGAGCTCACGTTTTTCGCACATGCGCTTTCACGGCTCGATACAATCTATATTCCTATCGTTGATTGGGATCAACAACTTTACGAAAAGGTAAGAGTTCGAGCACTCACAATCAAAGAAGGCGGGCACTTTCGATTTCCCGAAGTAACTACTCTTCAGGGGGCCTTCATCAAGAATCTTCTCAAACTCGATTCTACTCACGCAAAGAAAGATCATCTCGCCGCTTAAGACTCCACCACCGCATACATATTCATGTGCGGTGGTTTTTATTTGACAAAATCTAATTATAGTGCTATTTTATTATTCGCACCTTAAACAACCAAATATGAGCCAAGAAATTCTTGAATTAGTTAATCGGAATGCATTATTACTCGATACAATTGCTCAAAAACGCAAAAATGAATCGAGAAATCCGAATATTCACTTTATTCACTCTGTAGTATGCTTTGCGGTAACGGAAAAGGACGTTACCCTTGCACGAGAAAAAGTTAGAGACCATTTCAGCATGTCCGAGCCTCTTTTACATAATGAGGCAATAAGCCCAAACCTTTTTCTGCAATGTTGCAGAGTCGGCACAATCCTGAAAGTTGCCATCGTAAATGATCCAATACAATTTGAGATCTACCTTGAAAACTTTAAGCCCGAACTGATTGTTGTTGAGCCAGGCAACTTCACAAAAACAACTGAGCATATGAATATTGCCTCGCGTATTGTTCACGCAAGCAGAAAATTAGAGTATATTCCAAAAATTGCAATCAACTGCTTTGATCCTGCCGCCATGAACTATTACAATAAACTTCTAACAAAAAAGAGTCTTCGGGGACACAAGAAATCAAGACTTATCTGGACAAAGAAATAAATAAAAGCCGCACATTAGTGCGGCTTTTCTTGTGCGGGATGGGAGAATCGAACTCCCAACCTCAGTTTGGAAAACTGATGTTTTACCATTAAACTAATCCCGCGTGTTGTGATTGTAACAAATACAATCACCTTCGCAACCCTAGCTCCCTGTTTCCTCCTTCGTTAAATCCCTTTCCCTCATAATTCTAAACCGACGCATCATATCAAGCGCAACGCTATTCTTAGCATATTCGTGTAAATCAACATTCATATTTTCATCCATATGGATATCTCGTTTCATTTCACGAATTAATTTTTGAATCTTTTCATATTGATCTTTTGAAAAACGAAGCTTTGGATCTTTATTTGTTTCGTAAAAATCTAAAATTGCCTGTAGCTGTTCTTCAATTTGAAGCAACATTAAATATTTAAATGGATGATTATCAAGAACCTCTTGATTATTCTCTAAATAGGCCTGCGCAAGCTCTTCAACGTCTTGTTTTGAACCACCAATAATAAATTTTGGGACAAGCAAGCGCTTTTTTTCTCCAGTATGTGGATCTTTGTAGTACTTTAACACGGGCACACTTCCCTTGCTTATATTTCTCTCCCAATCCTTATTAAGCTTTTCATAGATGATTTTATCTTTATTTGTTATTGTAAAATCAAATGCAGCACCAAGATAACCCCCTTTTTCATGCTTTAAAACCGCATCAATCCCTGAACGCAAGTCATCATAGTCAGAAGTCATAATTGCAGTACAATTTTTAAACCAATGATTATTCATTCGATCTACAATCATAGCCTGAAGCATTTCAGATAGCTGAAATCCTATTTCTTTATTGTCTAAATTTTCTCTTCCGTGTGAACTATTTTTTTCATCAATTTTACCTCGAATTGTATCGACGTATGCTTTATCGTGGGCAACTGCTTCACTCGTATATTCTCGCGCGTGATCTGTAGCTTCCATTGCTCCAACAAATTCATCAAGGTCAGGTCTTTGTTCATAGACATTGCCTAATTTTCTTGCAAGCAAAACCTGACTTTCCAAATCCTCAAGGATGCTTTTCTTTGTGATATTTTCAAATTGATTTTCTTTCATGTTTGAAGTATACGATACTTTCAACGTAAATCTTACCTCGTGTCGGGGCGCCGAGAATCGAACTCGGCCCTCATGTTCCCAAAACATGTATACTACCGATATACTACGCCCCGCTAAAACTATTTACTATTGTGCACGAACTGCATAGTAGCATATTTTCCTAAAAAAACGAATTATTATGCCCAATTTGCTCTATAAATACTCCTAATAGACGCTTATCATGTCTACCTTTGCTTTTTTTACCTTATGATCTATATAAACACATAAAAGGTCAATTCTCCATTGGTCATGGACATTATTGGTAATGCAATAGGTGTTTGCTGTCTTATATACCCTTTCAAGCTTTTTTCTGTGAAAATTCTCTGCTGGATTGTATAGATTTATACTAGAATTAAATAACGATATTTCACGTGTAACAGATTTCACTTCAATAAAGTGGATAATATTATTCTTTATTGCAATAATATCAATTTCACCAATGCTTATAGTATAGTTGGTTTCAATTATACGAAATCCTTTATTTATTAGGTATTTTTCAGCAATCTTCTCGCCAATTTTACCCTTTTTTTGGTTTATTGACGTGAATTTTCTTGGCATAGTTTC